>CANRBU010000005.1 GCA_947628925.1 uncultured Clostridia bacterium
TCAAAGTAAAATAGTAATAATAGATAATTATATAGATGATACTATTCTTAAAATGCTACAAAAGAAAAATAAAAATGCCCAAGCAATTATTTTAACTTCACAAAATTGTAATCTAACAAAATTAGATATTAAGAAATTTAATGAACAATATGGAGTACTACAAATAGCAAAGACAGATAAATTTCATGATAGATTTATTATTATAGATAACAAAGAACTTTATCATTGCGGAGCATCACTTAAAGATTTAGGTAAAAAATGCTTTGGAATTAATAAGATAGAAGGAATAGACTTTATAGAAAATATAAATAAAATAATTAATTTTTAATATCAAAATAAGTATTTCAATTTTTTCTGTGTTATAGTATAATCATTGTATCAAATATAGGAGTTTGCTAAAAATAATTATATAATAATTGGCGATAGTATTACATATGGATTGGAGATTTTGAAAGTGGTGGATGGTCTGCCATGTTTAAAAAGTTACAAATGAATAATAAAAATTATAATTAAAAAATCACTTTTAAAACCACATTAATTTTAACATTCTGTGCCTTGTAAGCATTGATACTACTCACTTTATAAAAATACAAAACTGGAATATGTCTCCATAGAAAAAACGTAAAAGTATTTTAATATCAATGCTTTTACGCTTTTTATGCTTTTTGAGTAGTCTACTCTATTTCTTGAGATTGAGTGTTTTCTTCTATTTCTTTGGTTAAGTTTTTTTGCGCCAATGAATGTATCGAATTAACATATTGGTGCAAAAGTTTTATTTCATCTGAATCTGTTATTCTAATATTGCTTTTTGAATCTTTTTTAATTGATTGTCTTTCTTCTAAATAAGCAGCTAATGCTTCATTTCCAAATCTTATACTAGATTCAGATTTTCTATAATCTTTAAAAGATGTGACTGCTGGATATGTTTTTTTCTCTCTAATTGGAATTTGTGAGGTTTCTTCTAATAATTTTTTTTCTTCAGCACCAATTCCTAAATTAATTGCTAAATAATCAGAAATAAAACTTTGTATTTCATTTGACATACCATGTTTATTAATATAACCTATTAAATCATTTATTTTACCAGAACTGATATCTGGATCAAGTTCTTTTTCCTTCTTCTGTAATGTTAACATTTCTTTTACAGTTTCATAATATTTCTTTTTTCCAGATATTCTTCCAAAAAAACCTATTTTTTCAGATGAAATTTGTTCTAATTGCTCATCTATCTGTTTCAATTCATCATTATGTATTAAACTTTTTATTCTTTTTTCGATTGCTTGATCAAAATTTACTGTTTGATTTCCCATACATGTTTTGGCTAGTTTTCTAAAATCTTCGCTTTCTAATATTTTTTTAGATAATTCACAAGATTTATCAAATGGCATACTTTCGCTATTTCCGACCATACTTGAAATACTACCAAGTTCATATGCTATTTCATCGAATTTTTCCTGGTTGTTTTCTAAATTTAGTTTTTTATAAATTTCTTCTAATAAAGTTTGCCTTTTTAGCATTATGGTAGAATATTTTTGAATTTTACCAGCATTTGTGTTTCGTGTTATTTGTCTTTCCATATCTTGGTTTTCAATTTTTTCTTGCAAATTTTCTCCAACAGAAAATATTCCTGCTTCTTTTGTTTTTTTGTTTCACTTTCAATAAAATCCAACATCATATCATGAGATGAAAGTTGCTTAGATTGATGGAGCACTTCTAAACACTGATTTACAGCATCTGTCATAGAAAAATTTCTTGTTTTGGCAATAGTCCATAATCTTTCTTGACATTTTTTTGAAATTTCTTTAAAAAGGTCTGAATTAGATGCTTTAAGCTGATGCATGTTGTTAATAATTGCTTTTATACTTCTTAAATTATCACATCTATCACATTTACTAAAATCTATTAAAGTACTAAAATTTGTTAGTAAAGTTTTTGTATCTTCTGGAACTACTGGAGATAATTCATAGCTATTATCTCTATATGCTACTGTTGAACTTATTAAATCAAGTAATATTTCTGGACTTGCAGTTCTGGAAAAAGCTTCTAATAAGTCTGTCGTATACATATTTTTATAATATTCGGTTCTTTTTCTAGCTTGATGAATATATACATCCTTATTTAATACATAAACTGTATCATAAGGCATACCTTCTTGATTTTCATCAAAATTTAAAATGCACTCTTTAGTAACAAGGATGGAAGATGCTGACCTTTTTCCTTGAGTTGCAATTGTAGTATGAAATGCACCTGGACTTTTTTTAGTTACACATCTTTGAAGAAGTTCTGGAGAAACCATTGTATCTTCAGCTTCTACCGGAAAATTTGCATCAGCAGCTCCAAAAGCTGAAAAATTTTCTACTTGTAATTCATCAAAAATATCAAATCCTTCAGATTCTCTCCATCTATTTGGTCTTATGTTTGTTATTAAAGAACCAAGTGACTCAAATTCATAATCAGGTGTTGTGAAAACTTTCTCGCCTTTAGTATTTCCGCTCAACAGTTCTTCCTATAAATCTAAAAGGAGCACCATTTAAAACAATAACTCTTTTATTTTTATATTGAAAAAATTCAATTCCATCTATATCAGCTAATTCATCATCAGATAATTCTGCATATTTTGTTGAAGTAGCATTATATTCTTGACAATATTCATTTCTTAATTCTTTTTCTAAATCAACATTTTTTATATCTTCTAATTTTTTTTCCTTATTAAGCTCCTGTAGTTCACTAAGCATTTTTTTTAAATTGTCAATATTTTTTTCTTCTCCTACTGTATTTACAATATCTACTAAAGTATTTAACTTACTGTATTTTTTGACAAAATTACTCCTTGCATTAAGAAGATCATATTTTTTGTATAAATCTTCTTGTATTCCAAGTTCTTTAAAAATTAATTTTCTTAGATTTTCTACTTCTTTATCCATAGTTTAAGTACCTCTTTATTTTTACGATTTTATTATACTATATCTTTATAAATTTATCCATGTTTTTTATAATTTTAAGTAAAAAATTCAAAATCCTATTGGTGATTATATGCATAATTGTGATTACTATAAAAATTAACTTTGTAAGCATAGTTCTTTTATAAAATTCCATGTACGTTGTAATGATTTAATAGAAACTCTTTCTGATGGACTGTGCGCATCATAACTTTCAGCTCCTATGCAGATATATTCTAAATTGGCGATTCTGTTTTTGAAAAAACCACCTTCTAAAACTCCTTGTGTAATAATTAATTCCATATCTTTTCCAAACAATCTTTTATATAAAGAATTAGTACTTTTTAATAATTGACTTTCATAATCAGAATCAAATCCATATAACTCTTGATTCCAACTAACTTTTATATCATTTTCTTTTACAATTTTATTTAAATTATTTAAATATTCCTTTTTCAAATTTTTGTCATTACTTCTTAAAGAATATTCAAAACGAATATATTTATTGCAATCTTTTATAGCTCCTAAATTTGCAGATAGAATTTGATTTCCGTTAGTATCAAAATATAAAGCACCATTTTCAAAATTATTAATAAAATTTATTATTTTTTTAGATACATTTAATGATAGAACTCTGCTACTACTTTTAATCTTTTTTATTTCTATTTTCACACTATTACCATAAATTTCTAGCTGTTTAGAGATGTCATTTTTTATAAAATCTTCATTAACATTTTTACACGAAAATTCTATTTTGAAATCTCTAGGAATGACATTTACTGCACTGCCTCCACTAATTTTATTTATATAAATATTCTGTAATTTTGATAGAATTTCTGCACCTAATTTAATTGGATTACCTCTTTTTTTATCTGCAATATTTCCTCCTGAGTGTCCTCCCAAAAAATTACTATACTTAAGTTCATAAGTGTTTAAGTTATTCATTTCAATATATTCCTTCTCTATATTACTGTACCATTCCATACAATTAGCAGAACCAATAATCATCTTCCCTTCTTTTCCATTATCTAGAGATATGATTTTTTTTGATTTAATCATATTCACATCAATTTTCTTTACCCCAATCATTGTTGTTTCTTCTTGAACAGTAAAAATACATTCTAAATTTGGTATATTTATTTCTTTTGAATCTAGAAGAGCTAACATATATGCTATTCCAATTCCATTGTCTGCACCTAATGTTGTTCCTTCAGCTTTAATAAAATCTCCATCTTTTATAAGAATTATTGGGTCTTTATCAAAGTTATGATTACTCCAAGTTTCTTTTTCGCAAATCATATCTGTGTGTGCCTGAAATGCTAAATAGTTATTTGAATCTTCATTTGTTTCCTTTCTGATAATCACATTATAATACTTATCTGTAAAAACTTCTAAATTTCTATTTAGTGCAAATTTTACTAGATAATCTCTTATTTTTCTTTCATTTCCAGACATACGAGGGATATCACTAATTTCTTTAAAAAACTTTAAGACCTCGCGTGGTTCTTCTTTTTCAATATCTAATTTTTCCATATTAATCCTCCTTTAATTTATATATCTTTTAAGAAATTGCTTTGTTCTAGGCTGTTTCGGGTTTTGTATTACTTCTAGTGCTGTGCCTTCTTCAATTATTTTTCCATCTGCCATAAATATGACTCTATCAGCAACTTCTCTAGCAAATTTTATTTCATGTGTTACGATTATCATTGTTTTCTTTTCTTCAGCAAGTTTTTTTATAACATTCAAAACTTCTCCTACAAGTTCAGGGTCTAAACTGCTAGTTGGTTCATCCATACAAATGACTTTAGGATTTAATGCCAAACATCTAGCAATTCCAACTCTTTGCTTTTGACCTCCTGATAATTCACATGGATAGGAATTTGCCTTTTCATTTAAATCCATTTTTTTAAGAATATCATTAACAATATTTTCTATTTCATTTTTATTTTTCTTTAAAACATATTTTAATGCTTTTGATATATTTTCTTTTACTGTAAAATGTGGAAATAAATTAAATTCTTGGAATACCATTCCTGTATCTAAATTCATATTATTTAATACTTTTTTATTGTTGTATACTAATTTTCCATTCTTATTTTCTTTTATCATTTCATTATTATTTATTATAATATTTCCACTATCAATTTTTTCTAAATTATTTATACACCTTAAAATAGTAGATTTTCCTGAGCCTGATGGACCTAGTATGACCAATGTTTCACCTTTTTTGACAGTAAAAGAAACATCTTTCAAAACATTATTTTTTCCAAAACTCTTTTTGAGATTTTTTACTTCTACAATATTCATCTGTTTCCTCCTAACATTACATAGTATAATAGTCCAATTTTTTTTCGCATTTATTAAATATAAGTGATATTATAAATACTAAAATTAAATAATAGCCTGCTGATACTATTAGTGGAAATATGGAAAAGCTATAGCTTGACTGTTTTTGTGCTAAACTAAACATTTCAGATATTCCTATTATTTGTGCTAATGATGTAGTTTTTATTAATGATATTACTTCATTTGAACTTGCTGGTAAAATCTTTTTTATTACCTGAGGAAGTACAATTAGTAAAAAAGTTTGACACTTATTAAATCCTAAAGTGTAGCTAGCTTCATATTGTCCTTTAGAAATATTATTTATTCCACTTCTAAATATTTCTGAAAAGTATGCTGCGTAATTTATTACAAATGCAATTATTATTGCAGTAAACCTATCATAACTTACTTTAAATAAATAATATGGTGCAAAATAAACAAATATTATTTGTAGCATCATGGGCGTTCCTCTTATTATTAAAATATATAGCTTTATAATTAAAGAGATAATTTTATTTTTACTATTTTTCAAAACTGCTACAAAAATTCCAAGAGGTATTGATAGTATAAGAGTAATTATAAAGATTTCTATTGATGTGCCTAAGCCTGTAAAAAGAATTTTTACAGTATTAAAAATTTTTTCTATTTCCATTATGACTGCTCCTTTCTAAAAAACATATCTGTGCCAAACCACTTAATGGAAATATCATTTAGTTTACCTTCATTAAGCAATTTATTAAAGGTATTTTGTATTTTATCTTTTAACTCTGTATTTCCCTTTTTAAATGCTATAACACTTCCACTGGCTGTAGAAATATCTTTAGATGGAATTGTTATATAATTTTTATTTAAAGAAGTTATTAAATAGTTTCCTGTTATGCTTGAACAGAATACTGCATCAATACCTCCAGCATCTAAATCCATAAATGCTGTTAAAAAATCTCCATATTTTAAAATTTCTATTTCTTTTCCAAGTTCTGAATTTTCCAAATCTACTTGTTGTACTGATCCATTTTGAACACCTATTTTTTTCCCTTTTAATTCTTCTTGTGATTTGATTTTGCTTCCATTTTTTAAAATAAAATATATTTCTCCTTTGACATAAACATCTGATAAAGTCATTATTTTAGCCCTTTCTTCTGTATAAGCAAAACCATTCCATATACAATCGATTTTTCCGGAATCTAATTCTTGTTCCTTTTCTGCCCAAGATATTGGCTGAAACTCGACATTCATTCCAAGTTCATTGCCAATAATTTTTGCTAAATCAATATCGAATCCAACTAGTTCATTTGAATCATTTCTAAAGCCCATTGGTGGAAAACTATCATCAAGCCCAATTGTTAATGTATTATCATCCTTTTTATTTTCTTTCTTAGTTATAGCCAAAACTACAATTGTTAAGATTAGTGATAGTATAATTGTATATACTAAAATTTTAATTAAATTTTTCATTTTTTTCACCTTTTACCTTTCTTCTTTGTTTTGATTATGAAGTTTAGTATTTTTAAAACAAAAAAAGATATAATAAAAAAACTATCTGTAAAATTTTTAAAATTCCTACAAATAGTTTTAAATTATATCTTTTTATATAAAATATTTTAAACTCTATCGTAGGCACAGCATTTTTAGCCTGTACCTACGTGCTTACCAGCATATAGTTACAAGCTCCTACGATGATGATGTAATTGGTTTAAAAATATTCTAAACTTCATAATCTTTCCTCTTTTTTTATTTTATTATATTTATATATTAACATGAAATGTTTTATTTGTCAAATTTCAAAATAATACTTTGTAACTTTCTATATAAAAACACTACATTTTATTTTTCTCATTTTTGTTACTGCTTTACAAATTGCGTTTATAATATTTTCATTTTCTTCTTGTATTAGCATGTAGAACTTCGTTTTTATTCTGTCATCAAAATTATCAATTTCATCCTCTGACAGTTGTTTCTCCATTTCTACTATTTCATATTCATTTTCTAATCTATATACCAATCTTCCAAAATCAAGTATTGCATCTTGACATAAGTCATTGTTTGTCTTTAAAAAATCTTTATTTTTATTTATTATTTCTGTCAATTCATTAGCATGTTTTTGTCTTTCTTCATATGTCAAATTTCTTAAATTTAGTAGTGCAAGTTTGTATGTGATGTGTTGTACGATGTTTCTTAATTTGTTTTTTTCTTCTATTGGCATTTTAATAGTATCATTCTTTTGAACGGAATAATATGCTGATTGTTCGGATATATAAGCTTCTTTAGAGCATACTCTAATTTCTATTGGAATTTCCATTTGATTAGGAATTAATTTCTCTTTTGCAAAGATGTTATATCCTAAAGGTGGAACCCATTTAATATATACTAATGGGGAATATATATATTCTTCTGCAACGAAATTTATATGTTCACTGTTAGGCAATTGTTTTTTTAAGTATTCTACTATTGGATAAATTTCATCTTCAGTATTAGTTATGAATGAAATTCCAACATAATCGTGTACTTCAACTAATTTTTTCTTGTTAATTCTATATGTTCTAATAGCAGAATCTACATTTTTTATTCTTGCTCTATATTTGAATACTTTTCTTGCAATTGCTTCATTTTCCATTGAATTCAAAAATTGTTTTACTTCATTACTATTATGTAGTAAAGTAATAAATTTTTCAATTTTTTTTTCTTCCTCATCATTTGCTATTACATTTAAATTCATTTTAGTCTTCATAAGATTTTCTCCTTTATATGATTTCTAAATTTTTAAACACGTCTAATTCATATAATTTTTTCATTTCTAGATTATCAATTACAGTTTTTATTACATTATAACTTCTAAAATCTTCTTTATCCATACTTTTAATCTCATCAATGCTTATCCATTTTGTTTCTTCTATTTCATTTTTATTATAATTTAAAGTATTTTCTTCTATTAAATTTGCTAAAAAATGTATCATTAGAAAACTTCTATCTGTATTATGAACAATTATGGGAAAGACTTTTTTTAATTCTGCCTTACATCCAGTTTCTTCAAGTAATTCCCTTTTGGCACCATCAAATATAGTTTCATTTTTTTCAATATGTCCTGCTGGAAAAGCCCATTTTCCTTTACATTCTTTTTTCGCTTCTCTTACCATTAAAAGTTTATTATCTTTTAATATGACAATTCCTGCAATGATTTCCATATGTATTCCCCCCTAAAAAATTTTTTAATTATCTTTCATCATTTCTTTCGGCAAAAAATGATTTGTCTGCAAATCGTTCTTTTCTGTTAAATTCAATAGGAAAAAGAGAACCATCAAGAATCATTCCTTGAACACCAAATGATTTTAGGCCATCTTTTAATAATTGCTCTTTTTTTATGTATAATGGCAATATAATTTCATCTAAAAGAAGTTCTTTTATTGATAAAGACATTGGAGAGTAAGTTTTAGGAATTTTTCCTTTTATATCTTCTTTCTTATACCCTATGTTGATTAGATGTTGAAGTCTACGTCTAGCTGAATTCACATATTCTTCATTAGATATTATATGTTTTCTATATTGGTTCATTTTATTAGGTGTTACAAATAATACTTCCTCCCAATCAATAACCCAAGCCTCATGATTTTCTTTTCCTTTTGTAATTGCTCCCATATCAAACCCTTTTCCTAGAAAATCAATAAATATTTTTTCATTCATTTGTAAATATACATTAAAAGCACCATCTGTTTTTACCTTTTCTTGTGTACCTTTTTCGGTATCTATGCATAAAACAACCCCATTAGGATTACTCTGTTTTACTCGTTGTATATAATTTTTTACGTCCTCTTTTTTTACAAAATTACCTTCAACTCCGAAGCGTTGCTGGTTCACCAGTTTTTGCATCAGCTCTGCAAGTAAATATTTCAGGAAGTTGGTCTTCTATTTTTTTAAATTCTTCATAACTATCTAATACAAATAAATTTTTTGTTTTGCTTATTTTGGGTAACCACTTATTTAAAAGAATTGTTCCATATGCTTTCCCATATTGTGATATATATTTTTCATCAGATTTATTATGCATTTCATATAGCATATTATTTTCCTCCTTTTCTATATTATTTTTTTATATCGTAAAAATGTAAAATGAAAAAACTAATTTTATAAAAACACTACATTTTGTTTTGAAACTTCAAATGTAGTGTCTTTGGTTAAAATTTAATTTTGCATGTATATTTGTTGACCTTTAACTAGATTGTAGTTTATTAATTCAGAACAATCTAAATTTTCTTTATACATGTCTATGCCAGTAATTTGGCTATTTTCATAAGTAGTATAGTAATAAATTCTTTTATCTAAATTGCAACAAGAACTATAAATTGTTATTTCATATTTGTCATCTCCCATGTGGACACAACCTCTTTGTTGATACACAGATTCTAATATATGAAAAAATTGACTAATACTTTCGGATTCAGTATCACCAGACAATGAATTCATTTTAGTAAAAGTAGCTTTTACAAACCTTGAAACTGATGATAAATCTCCAGGCAATCCCATTGCACCCATTCCGCGACTATAAGTTTCCAAATTTAAATCTTTTGAGAAATTGTTTACAGGTGGTTCAGTTGATAAACTCATATAATTATTTAGATTGAATAATTGAATATCAAAAGTTGGGTTATTAGTAAGAACTCCAACTGGATTATCATAAATTTTTAAACCATCTTTTACACTTTCAACAGTTATAGAACTTTTGAAATCTGCAATAATCCAATGCAATGGAGAAGCAGGCAATCCATCACTAAAATTAATATTTGCAATATTTATATTTTTTAAAAGATCTTTTGCATCTTCAATAGATGAACATTGAGATAAAATATAAGGTATAAACTCAAAAGGAGCAATATTATTTTTTCCAACTGCTATGTCTTTGTAATCAGCATTTTTTGGGAAATTTAAACCAGCCATACCAAGACCTTTTTCATTTATAGCATCATAATAAAGTGGGTAATTATTTGCAACATATGCCATTCCAATCATAGCATAATGAGTGTGTATATTCTCTACTTCTCTAAATTTAAATTCATAATTTCTAGGTGTTATAGTAATAGTTTCTTTATATGAATACTCCAAATCTAAATTTCTTCCAAAATAATGATTTTTTGTACTATAAGTTACAGCTGTACACATATATATCCTCCTAGTTTTTAAGAAAGTTCTTGGAAAAATGTATATTCACTACCAGAAGTATTATTTCTAGTTTGATATAAATATCCTCCTAAAATTTCTTTTGATTCAGTATTTAAAGTTATATCTATATTTGCATGATATACAAAAGTAGAATTTTCATAATTTTTTATATGAATATCAAACAACAAATTGGCATCTAAATTAGCTAAATCTACACCAGACTGTTCCAAAATTTTTCCATTAAAAACAACTGAATTAATATCATCATGTATAGAATAGTTTTTAACAATACCTCGATTTAAATAACCTAGAGATATAGGGTTAGAGCAATCTGCATAAAAAGTAGGTGTAGTATAATTAGCAGATTCATTTTCTTCATTAGTATTAACAATATTAAAATCGATACGACCAGCTGAGGCACTAGATAATGATTCAAAAGCGCCAAAGCTATTTAGATTTTTATAATTTAAAATTTGAGTACCAACTTCAGGGTTTGAAGTTGAAATACGTATATTATCAACCCACAATTCTTTTACTGTATTTTGTGTATTCAAGTCAGATATAGAAGAAGTATTATCAATATAAATTGCAATATCTGTGTATTGACAAATATCTAAGTTTTGTAAAGATTGATTTTCACTGTTATCAATAGCATTTGCACTGCTATACAATAAAATACGATTTACTTTAAAGATAGATACTTGATTTTGTTCTGCAATTTTTAATGATTGATTAATAAAATCTTCTTTGCAATAACTTTTATAGAAAATATAGGAATAAGAAAGGATGCACAGTATTAGCACAAGAATTAAAACTGTAAAAGCTATTTTTGTATGTCTAATTTTGATTTTTGGAAGCTTCACCAATTCATTCCTCCTTATTTTTCTAATCGTTTGTATAACATTTCCATATAACTGTAAACTTTTGTATGCCATTCAGGGTCGCTTGCATAACGAATATTAACAGCACTAACTGTAGAACCGTTATAATATGTTGCAACAGCTTTTTCATTATCATAAATTTTTGTTCCAATAGGGTTAAGGTAGTATTTTACTAAAACTTTAGCAACTAATTCCATTCCTTCTTCATATGTATCAAAATCGAAAGAAGACTCATAAGGAGTAGAATCATAAGAACCATATCCAAATAAATTCTTTTTATCATCTGCAATTTGTGAACTACCCCAAGCACTTTCATGAATAGCTATAGAAGCTAAGAAAATGCCATTTATATTATACTTTCTATCAATTTTATAAAATACTTCATAATTATCTCTAAAAATATGATTTTTATCATTAGGTAAGCCAGTAAAAATCTTCTTAAAATCTGACAAAGTTAAGCCAGAAGATTGATTTAAAGGCATATTAATATCTAATTTTACAACTAATTTCTTAATACGATTTTTCTCAGGCATAGTAGGTGAAACAGCAGCGGAAGTTAAATAGCTAGTAGGTAAATAACCTTCAATGCCTTCGTAAGATACTTTGCACCATTCTTCATTAGGCAAGTCCAAAAGAGTAACATCAAAATATTGTTCAATTTCAATTATATCTTTGCCATCATCTTCAAGTTTATCACGTAAATATGTATCTTTTGTCAGATATAAAGTATCTTTCAAATGAGCTTTTATCTTTGCTAAGAATTCAGAAGTTCCAACATCAACAATTTGAGGAATATAATCCTTAGTTTTTTGTTCACTTAGAATGGCTTCATCTGTTAATTGACCATTTTGATAAGATCTTACTAAAGTCACATTTTTCTTACCGTTTGTACCTTCTTGTAAAACTACTTTTTCATCTTTTGGTAAAGTAGCACGATTAGTATATAGTGTATCAAAAGGAATATCGCGTTCTTCGATTACTTGTTCTTTTACAACTTCTAAAGCAGCATTTGAAGTGATAATGTTATGAGCATTTAGGCGATGACGGTTAATTTCTATTGAAATAGGTTCTTGATTAATACTAGCTAAAGGAGAATATAGTTCAATAGAATCATCATTAGCTGAACTTGAAGTTGACCAACAAAAGGCAATAACCATAGCAACTAATAAAATAACTAAAATAATTGAAATACTAATAGTTTTTTTATTAGATGTATATGAATACTGTACATTTTTAGGCTTATTATTTTTAGCAGTATGTGTGTTTGCTGTTTTTTTAGAATTTTGAGCTTCATATTGAAGACGTGTTTCTTGTAGTTCCCTAAACACATCAGTAAGTTGTCTATTATCAGAATCAAAATATCCTTTCTTGTAGGCCATATAAACTCCTCCACTTCTAAAATAAATATCCAATACTATTATATACTAATATCCGTAACTTGTCCATAGATTTTTAGAAAAAATATATTGCAAATTTTGTAAAATAGTATATAATAGAAAAGGGAGGTGAAAAGCAAGGTGCAGGAAAATAATTTAGCAGAATTACAAGAAAAAATAGGCTATAAATTTACGGATATAAAGCTTTTAAAGAATGCATTAACACACACATCATATGCTTATGAAAATAAACTAGCAAGTAATGAAAAACTAGAATTTTTAGGAGATAGCATTTTAGAATTTGTTTCTAGCCAGTATTTATACCAAAATTATAAACAACTAAAAGAAGGAGAAATGACTAAAGTTAGAGCAACTGTCGTATGTGAAGAAAGTTTGTACAAAATAGCTAAACGACATAATTTTAGTGATTTCTTATATGTTGGAAAATCAGAAAGAATATCAAAAGGAAATGAAAAAACAGCAATTTTAGCAGATAGTGTTGAAGCAGTTATAGCAGCAATATACTTAGATGGAGGTTTGGAACCAGTTACCAAATTTATTATAGAAAATTTAAAAGAAGAAATCAAAAAAGCAGCAGAACATGTAGGTGATAAAGATTATAAAACAGTTTTGCAAGAAAAACTGCAAGAGAATGGAAACATAAAAATAGAATATAAAATAATTAGAGAAACAGGTCCAGACCATGATAAAACTTTTGAAGCAGAAGTAGTAGTAGAAGGAAAAAAATTAGCAGAAGGTACAGGAAAGAGTAAAAAACAAGCAGAGATGAAAGCAGCACAAAAAGCTTTAAATAATCTAGAAGGTTGAAAAGCAATTACAGTTTTCGTTAGTAATGTACAGAAAGGAAGGTATAGCTATGAAAGAAAAATACATTATACCAATATTTGTACCACATTTAGGATGCCCAAATGACTGTATATTTTGTAATCAAAAATCAATAAGTGGTCAAAAAGAAGAAATGACAAAAGACAAAGCAAGAAAGATAATAGATGATTTCTTAAAAGAAATAAACGACAAGCAGGCAGAAAAAGAAATAGCCTTTTTTGGAGGAAGCTTTACAGCCATAAAAACAGAAAAGCAAGAAGAATTGCTAGGACTTGCATATGAATATGTACAACAAGGAAAAGTAGATAGTATACGTATCTCAACTAGGCCAGATTATATAAATAGGGAAATTTTAAAAAGATTGAAGAAATATAAAGTTAAAACTATTGAGTTAGGTGTACAATCAGCAAATGACTATATACTAAAAAGAGCAGGTAGAGGTCATAATTTTGAAGATGTAAAAAAAGCATCAAAATTGATTAGAAGATATTGTTTCACACTAGGACACCAGATGATGGTGGGGTTACCTGAAAGTACAAGAATTGATGAGATAAACACAGCAAAACAGTTGATAAAATTAAAACCAAAAATGGTAAGAATTTATCCAGTTTTAGTAATAAAAGGAACAAAATTAGAAGAAGAAGTAAAAAACGGAAAATATCAGCCATTAACACTTGTACAAGCAGTAGAAACATGTAAAGAACTTGTTAAAATGTTTGATAAAAAGCATATTGATATTATAAGAGTAGGGCTTCAAAATACAGATGAAATTACAGACCCAAGCAATAAAGAAAGTGAAGTCGTTGCAGGTCCATTTCATCCAGCATTCAGGCAATTAGTTGAATCAGCTTTGTGGTATGATGCGGTTGTAAATAAAATCAAACAACTTAATGTAAAAGTAAAAGAAGTGCAAGTTACAGTAAACCCAATAGATGTAAACAATGTAATTGGTCATAAAAAAGAAAATATACAAAAACTAAAAGATACATATGATGTAGATTTAATTATAAAGAAAGATGAAGCAATAAAGCAGGGAAAATCAAAAATCGAAATAATAAAAACATATAATGATTTTTTAGAAGATGCATGAGAGACCTCTAAATGGCCTCTTTTGTTTAGAAAAATTTAAATGGTACATACTACAATCAAGGTGATTTTATGATTGTAGAAGAAAAGCAAAAAATATGGAAATTTACACAAGATGCTTTAGGAACAATTTTAGGAGCAATAATAATGGCAGTTGGGACATCATTGTTTTTATTACCAAACCAACTTTCAACAGGTGGATTTTCAGGTATAGCGACAATTACTTATTATTTTTTACACATACCAATGGGAACAACTATATTAACTCTAAATATACCACTTTTCATTGTAGCAATTTATAAACTAGGGAAAAGTTTTTGTGCTAAATCAATTTTAGGAACAATTAGTTTTTCACTTGCAATTGACCTTTTTGATAAGTTTCCATCATTGACTGATGATAGATTATTAGCATGTATTTATGGTGGAATAATAATAGGTTTAGGAACAGCAATCATTTTAAGAAGTAACTCATCTACAGGAGGTTCAGACTTACTTAGCTTTATTGTAAGGATATATAAACCTAATATTAGAATGAGTAATATGATAACAATAATTGATACTATAATTGTAACTCTAAATATGATATTTTTTAGAGAATTTGAAATAGGTTTATATTCAGCTATTGCTATATATCTGATGGGAAAAATGATAGATATTGTTTTCGAAGGAATTTATTTTACAAAATTGCTAATTATTGTATCTAATCGAAATGAGGAAATTGCAAAAGAAGTGGGAGAAAGAATACGCAGGGGAGCAACAGGACTTTTTGGAAAAGGAATGTATACACAAGAAAATAAACTTATTTTGATGTGTGCAGCATCTAGGGGAGATATAGCAAGAATAAAATTAATAGCTAGAAAGATTGATCCAAGTAGTTTTATTATTATTGCTAATGCTAGAGAAGTAGTAGGACAAGGTTTTAAACGAGAATAGAGTTCGAAAATGAGGAAGTGAATAAGGTTGAAAAATAATTACAATTTTGGCTGTGTCAAATTTCATTAAAAACGCGGTTACATACAAAAAGTATGCGCCCTTGCCTTTTTAACAAAATTTTCCTTGCCAAAATTTAATTCTTTTCCAACCAATTTGTGCCTTAGAAAGGAATGTGATTAAAAATGGAAAAACAGCAATACATTTTAGAAAAACCAGATTGTTTTGAATTAAAAGATATATTTACTTGTGGGCAATGTTTTCGCTGGGAAGAGAATACTGATGGTAGCTACACAGGGATAGTGAGGAAAAATGTAATAAATATAAAGCAAGAAGGAAATACGTATAATATAAAATCAGTTGGAAATGAAGATATTAAAGAATTGATATATCAATACTTTGACTTGAACAGAGATTATTTAAAGCTACAAGAAGAGTTATCAAAAATAGATGAAAATATGAAGACAAGTATTGAATACGGAAAGGGCATAAGATTATTAAATCAAGATTTATGGGAGACTTTGATATCATTTATAATTTCAGCAAACAACAATATCCCAAGAATTCAAAAAATTATAAAAAGATTATCACAAACTTATGGAAATGAAATCAAATTTGATGAAAAATCTTATTATACCTTCCCATTACCAGAACAATTAAGTAATGTATCAATTCAAGATTTTAGAAATTTAGGATTAGGTTTTAGAGATAAAAGATTGTATGAAACTACACAAGCAATTTTAAAGAAACAAGTTGATTTAGAAGAATTAGAAAAAAATCCAAATACTCAAGAAGTAAGAGAAACTTTATTAACTTTATCAGGAGTTGGACCAAAAGTTGCAGATTGCATTTTGTTGTTTTCTACTTTAAAGCGTTTTGAAGTTTTTCCAATAGATGTGTGGATTAATAGAGTTATGAATGAACTGTATTTACATGAACAAGAGGACAAAGTAAGTAAAGCTAAAATACAAAGATTGGCAAGTGAAAAGTTTGGAGATTTAGCCGGATTGGCACAACAATATTTGTTTTTTTGGCGTCGCAATTAAGGATAGGGTTGAAAAAGAATTACAATTTTGACATTGCGTGGTGGCAAATTTAATTTTTTTCCAACCTGAAGATAGAAGGGAGGGTAAATATGGCATTAAAATTCATTTGTGGAAGGTCAGGTACAGGGAAAAGTGAATACTGCTATAAGCAAATAGCTAAAGACATACAAGAAGAAAAAAATGTTTATTTGATTACACCTGAACAATTTTCATATACTGCTGAAGAAAAGCTAATGGAAGCAGTACACACAAAAGCAATAACACAAGCAGAAGTTTTACATTTGAGTAGAATGGCAAAAAGAGCAATATCTGAATTAGGAATAGCAGGCACAAGAATCACAAAAAGTGGAAAAGCTATGTTAATCTGCCAAATCCTTACACAAAATAAAAATAAATTAACATATTTATCAAAATCACAGGAAAATATAGAATTAGCTATATCATGTATTACAGAATTCAAAAAGCATGGAGTTACAACAAAAATTTTAAAAGATACAATTCAAGAAACGCAAAACCCATATTTAAAAGCAAAATTGCAAGATATTTGCACAATATATGAACAATATGATGAAAAAATTGCGCAGAGTTATATAGATGAAGAAGATGAGTTAACTATATTAGCGCAAAATATTAAAAATTTAAAATGGGTAAAAAATAGTAAGATATACATAGATGAATTTGCAGGCTTTACACAACCTGAATATCAAGTAATTCAAGAACTTATTAAATACTGTGAGGATGTTACTGTTACAATTACTTCTGATAATGTGGAAGTTTCTAATAACCTAGATACAGATATATTTTATGAAAATAAAGTTACAATGCAAAAATTAGAAAAGCTTTCTAAGCAAAATGACTTACAATTTGAAAAACCATTAATTTTGGATACAACTTGGCGTTTTAAAACTGATGAGTTAAAACACATTGAAGCAGAAATGCCTAAAGTAAGACCAGCAAAATGGGAGCAAAATGTTGAAAATTTACATATGTTTTTGGCGAAAAATCAGTATACTGAAATAGAACATATTGCAAAAACTATTAATAGATTAGTAAATGAAAAAAATTTACGATATCGAGATATAGCAGTCATAGCAAAAAATATTCAAAACTATGCTAGTTTAGCAAAGATTATTTTTGAAAAATATGGGATTCCAATTTTTATTGATGAAAAGCGTGAACTTAGCCAAAATATTATAATTCAATATATTTTGTCAATTTTGGATATTTTGCATAAGAATTATCAAAGAGAAGCGGTATTTCAATATGTAAAAATGGGGTTTAACCACATTGAAAAAGAAGACATCTTCAAACTTGAAAATTATTGTACAAAATGGGGAATTAGTCAAAGCAAATTTAAAGATGATTTTACATATGAAAAGGAAAGCAAAAAAGAAGAAATATGCTATTTAAATGAATTGCGAAAACAAATTATAGAACCTTTAGAAGAGTTAAAAAATAATATTAAAAAGTCAAAATCTGCAAAAGATATGACAACAGCATTATATGACTTCTTGCAAAAACAAGAAATTGAAGAGCAAGTTACTGAAAAAATTAATGCATTAATTGAAAAAGGGCGAATAGAATTAGCACAAGAGTATAAAGAAAGCTATGAAATTGTTATCAATTTATTAGATGAAATTGTAACAATATTAGGTGATGATAAAGTTACTATTGAACAATATGAAAACCTATTAAGACAAGGTTTAAAAGCAAGTGGACTTGGCAAAATACCGGGAACGCAAGATCAAGTAATTATGGGAGATGTTGACAGGTCAAGAAGTCATAAAGTTGAAATAGTATTTATTATAGGCCTAAATGATGGTATATATCCAAGTGTTAATCGAAATGAAGGCTTTTTAGGAGATGACGAAAGAGAGGAACTAAAAGAACATTCAATTGAACTTGCAAAAGGCACATTAGAAAATTTATATGATGATAATTTTAATATATATAAGGCATTTACTACAGCTGAAAAAGAGATATATTTGTCATATAGTTCATCAAACACAGATGGAACAGCTTTAAGACCTTCAATATATGTGACTAAAATTAAGAAAATGTTTTTAAAACTAGAAGAACAAAGTGATGTAATAGAAAGCACATATGAAATTACAAATTTAAAAGGAACATATGAAACTCTAATAGAAAAATTAGCAAAAGCTCAAAAAACAGGTGAATTGGAGTTAGAGTGGAAAGAAATATACAAATATTTTAAAGATAGGGAAGAATGGAAAAATATCTTAGATAAAGATGTAGAGGCAATAAATTACACTAATATTCCTAAAGATATAGAAAAAGAAACAATACAAAAATTATATGGAAATACATTAACAACAAGTGTTTCTCGCTTAGAAGCATATAGAAGCTGTCCATTTTCTTATTTTTTACAGTATGGTTTGAAACTAAGAGAAAAAGAAGAACTTAAGGTGCAAAGCTTTGACACAGGTGCTTTTATGCATGAGGTAATAGATTTATTTTTTGAACAAGTCAAAGAACAAGAACTAGAATTACCAACATTATTATTAGAAGAAGAAAAAATTAAATTGATTGTAAAAAATATTATAGAAACAAAGTTGAATTATGAAAAATATAAATTTACTGCAACAAGCAAATATAAAATTTTAGTTAAAAGATTGGAAAGAACTATAGCAGAAGCATTAAAATATATTATAGAAGGACTTGTTTATAGTGATTTTAATGTGGAAGGAACAGAAGTTGAATTTGGAGAAAACAGCAAATATCAACCAATTATATTGAATTTAGAAGATGGCAAAAAAATAGAAATTACAGGAAAAATCGATAGAGTTGATATGGCAAAAACACCAGAAGGAAAATACTTAAGAATAATAGATTATAAATCAACTATAAAAAATGTTGATTTAAATGAAGTATATGCAGGTTTGCAAATTCAATTACTAACATATTTAGATGCTATTTGCCAAGAAGAAGATTTGTTACCAGCAGGAATTCTATATTTTGGATTAACTGAGCAAATGATACCTACTAAAACTACAATGACAGAAGAACAAATAGAAAATGAAATTAGAAGTAGATTTAAGATGAAAGGGCTTATTTTAGCTGATTTGAAAGTAATTAGAATGCATGATAAAAATTTGAAAACTGGAACATCAAAAATTGTACCTGCAGGAATTACAAGCAAAGAAGTTATTAACAAAAGGGATACAAATGGTGTAGATAAAGAGCAATTTGAAGTCTTGCAAAAATATATTAGAACTATTATTAAGCAAATAGGAAAAGAAATTTTGCATGGAAAAATTGATTTAAAACCATATAACCATAAAGGAAGAACAGCATGTAGATATTGTGCATATCATGCTATATGTGGCTTTGATGCTAGAAATAATACAAACAAATACCAATATATTGGTAATTTACCTAAAGAAGAGGTTATTCAAAAAATGAAATAAAGGAGACAAAATGAATTTATCAAACAAAGAAGTTATACATATAAAATCAGGAAATGTAGAATATTTACAATTCCGCAGATTATTAGAATATAAAGAGGATATAACACATGCTTTTTCAATTGGAAAACAAGTAGATTTTAGAACAATAAAAAAATCTAATTATGATAAAGCATTAAAAGATTATGAAGAACTATGCTCATGTTTAGGTCTTGACAAAAATAATATTATAAAACCAAACCAAATGCACAAAGACAACATAGAAACTGTAAAAGAGAAGATTCTTAATGGAAAACCAGATATTTATTTGGAAGAATATTTATACACAGATGGTTTGATAACTCAAACTGAAAATATTATTTTAGCAACAACAAGTGCAGATTGTATTTTAATGTTATTTTATGATCCAGTTACAAAAACAATTGGAAATATCCATTCAGGATGGAAGGGAACATATCAAGAAATTGCAATAAAAGCAGTACAAAAAATGCAAAAAGACTGTGGAGTAAAGCCAGAAAATTTGATATGTTGCATGTGCCCAAGTATTAGAAAATGTCATTTTGAAGTTAAGCAAGATGTGAAAGATTTATTTGAAGAAAAGTTTAAAGCAAAAGTTGATTTAAATAAAATAATAGAAAAAAGGCAAGATATAGATGGAAAATGGAATATTGATACAGTATTATTAAACACAATTCTATTGCAACAACAAGGTTTAAAATCAGAAAATATCATTAATAGTGAAATTTGTACAGTATGTAATAGTGATATTTTACATTCTTATAGAGTAGAAAAAGAAGGGTTTGGACTAGAAACAGCAATTATATCTAAAAATTCTTAGAACTTGTAAGAAGGGATAAAGTAAAATGTATGAAACATGGGAAGAATTAGAAAAATCAATTCAAAATTGTCAAAAGTGTAAATTGTATAAAACAAGGCAAAATATTGTTTTTGGTACAGGTAATAAAAATGCGAAAATAATGTTTATAGGTGAAGGACCAGGAGCTGACGAGGATAAGCAGGGAGAACCTTTTGTTGGACGAGCAGGGAAACTTATGAACATGGCTTTTGATATAGTTGGAATAAAAAGGGAAGAAGTATATATTGCAAACATTGTAAAGTGCAGGCCACCAGGGAATCGAAATCCAGAAGAAGATGAAGCATCTAGTTGCATAGATTACCTACGCAATCAAGTTATTTTAGTAAAACCTGAAATAATAGTGTTATTAGGAAGTGTAGCTCTAAAAAATATTTTGGGTAAAGAATATGGAATAACTGCAAGTAGAGGTAAATGGGTAGAAAAAAAGGGAATACAATACATGCCAACATGGCACCCAGCAGCTTTACTTAGAGATGAAAGCAAAAAAATAGAATTTATAAAAGATTTAATGCAAGTGGTAGAATATAAATTAGAGAAGTAGAAAGGAATGAGAAGGTTGAAAAATAATTTAATTCTTTTCCAACCAATTTGTGCCTTAGAAAGGAATGTGATTAAAAATGAAAGAAATATTGGATTATTGCCTTAATTGTAAAGTAAAACCTTGCTCAATAAAAGGATGTCCGTTACAAAATGACATACCAGCCATTATTCAAGCAGTGAAAAGAGATGATATAAAAGAAGCTTATAAAATTGTCTCACAAACTAGCGTATTACCAGGAGTTTGCTGTAGGGTATGCCCACATGAAAAACAATGTCAGGGAAGTTGTGTAAGAGGAATAAAAGGAAAACCTGTCAGTATAGATGAGGTTGAAGCATATGTTTTTGATAATGCAGTTAAGCAGAATTTATCATTAAAAGAAACATGGGGAATACCTGAGAAAAAGGATAAAAAAGTAGCTGTTGTTGGTGGTGGACCAGCAGGTTTGACTTGTGCTGCTTTTTTAGCAAAAGAGGGAGTACAAGTAACTATATATGAAAAACATAAATATTTAGGAGGATTGTTGG
This sequence comes from uncultured Clostridia bacterium, assembly GCA_947628925.1. Lineage (GTDB taxonomy): Bacteria > Bacillota > Clostridia > TANB77 > CAG-508 > CAG-269. Next base: position 21,948 of record CANRBU010000005.1, read on the forward strand.
TACATGGTATTCCTGAGTTTAGACTACCAAAAGCAACAGTACAAAAAACAATTCAAAACATAATAGATTTAGGAATTAATGTAGAATATGGAAAAGCACTAGGTGAAAATTTGCAACTACAAGACTTAGAAAAACAGTATGATGCAATATTTTTAGCAGTTGGAGCAAATAAATCTTCTAAAATGGGAGTAGATGGTGAAAATTTAGAGGGAGTATATGGAGGAAATGAATTACTAGAGAAAAATCAGCATCCTGATTATACAGATAAAAAAGTAGCTGTTGTTGGTGGCGGAAATGTAGCAATGGACTGTGCAAGAACTATTAAAAGAAAGTCTGCAAGTGAAGTATATGTTATATATAGAAGGGCAGAAGAGCAGATGCCAGCAGAGAAAAAAGAAGTTACGGCTGCAAAAAAAGAGGGTGTAAAATTTCTTTTCCAAAATAACATAGTTAAAATTCTAGGTGACAAAAAGGTAGAAAAAGTTGAATTAATAAAAACTGAGTTAGTTCAAAAAGAAGGAGAAACAAGAAAAGTACCAGTAAACATTGAAAATAGTAATTATGAAATGGATATTGATTATATTGTAATGGCTTTGGGTGGAACAGTTTCAGATGAAGTTTTAAGTTTACCACTTGAACGTACAAAATGGGGAAACATTGCAGTTGATGCTAGATATCAAACTTCAAATAAGAAAATATATGCAGGTGGAGATTTAACAGGTGTAATAAAAGGTACAGTTGCATGGGCTGCAAAATCAGGAAGAGATGTAGCCAAAAATATAATAGAAGATTTCAAAAAAGATATTTAAAATAAAAATACGACATGTAAGAATTAATCAAACATGTCGTATTTTTTTGCGGATTTTTCGCTTCCAAATAGGCCTAAAATTAATTTTTTAATACCTTTGAAAAGTAGTTTTATTTTATTTTCTTCTTTTGTTTCTGTAGCTATTGCAGTTTCAATGCCACCATTTTCTAAGATATTATATTTATGTTCTAATTGTGACATTTTTTCAATATAATAATCATTGAAAAATGTATAACCATCAGCTGATGCAGTATAGTCTTTAAAGTTATATAATTTTCTGCGATAAGCTTCTAATTCCTCTAAATTTGTAATTTGTTTAAACATGTAATCAAAACAACTAGAAGTTATCAAATTTTGAGTTTTCAAAAATGTATTTTTTATATCATTTTTCAATTCACTAATTTTTTGTACTAGATTGTCTACTTTTTTGTTTCGGTCATCAATTTCTAATATTTTATTATTTAGTTTTATAACAGTTTCTTCAAGTTCTAAAATTTTATCAATAGAGTTTTCAATTGTTGCAAATGTTTTTGGAGATGTAATTTGAAGCATTTTTTCTTTAAAATTATCATTACTATTTAAAGTGCTTTCAAATAAAATATCTTCACCAACTAAATGTGCTAGCTGATTTACTAAACAACATTCCAAAGGATAGTATGATGGGCTAGTTGTTTCAAAACTAAGTCCATAATATTTTACAAAATCTTTTTCTATACCAATTACCTTTGAAGACATTAATTGTACTGCAGCCTCATTTAGAGCTAAACCATATATTTTAAATTCTGTATAATCACAAAGCCCCATGCGCAATAGATAATTTTTCTTATCTTTAACTTCTTGGATATGGTGAATACACTCATGAATTGCAAATTCCTCTATATCTTCTTCTGAAATATGTTCATTAAAGTAAATAGATTCATTTTTATAAAAGTAATTAGCTTCTGCCATACCTTCAGGCATTTTAGCAAAATACATATTTAGCCTAGACAATTTCATAAAAAGATCTTTTTCATCTAAACCGAAATTTGGAAAAGTAGAACAAAGCCTTGAAGCAATATTTCTTGCAAGACCATTAACTGCCAATGTATCTAATTGACTAACAACTTCAATTCCATCTTTCCTTAAATCAGATTCGATACTCATAAAAATTCTCCTTTGTAAAATTATCTAACACTATTATACAATAAAACATTAGTAAATATATTTCAAATACATTAAAAGTTTATGACAATTATATTACATGAAATAATCAAAAAAACACTACTAAGTGTAAATTATTACAACTTAGTAGTGTTTTACATATTATTTAACGACTATATTATAAATTTTATTGTTTACATATATTTCTTTAAGTACAGTTTTTCCTTCTAATTTGTCATCAATTGCTTCATGAACTAATTTTTTAACTGAAGCTTCATCTAAATCTTTTTCTATATTTATTGTTGCTTTCAATTTTCCGTTGAATTGAATTGGTAAAGTAATTTCATTAGAAATAGTTTTTGCTTCATCATATGTAGGCCAGCTTTCATAGGCAATTGTACTGTCATGTGATAATCTTGACCATAGTTCTTCAGTAATATGAGGTGCAATAGGATTTAGTAATTTTAAAAATCCTTCTGCATATTCACGAGGAAAAATATCTTCCTTTAGTGTTGTATTAATAAAAATCATCATTTGTGATATTGCTGTATTAAAGTTCATTGTTTCATAATCGTTTGTTACTTTTTTTACTGTATAATGGTATGCTCTTTCTAGTTTTTGATTTTCTTTGTCTTGAATTTTGTCAGTTTCTGTATATAATCTCCAAACACGGTCTAAGAATTTACGAGAACCGTCAATACCATTTGTATCCCAAGGTTTGCTACTTTCAATAGGCCCCATAAACATTTCATATAGTCTTAGACTATCTGCACCATATTCATTAACCATATCATCAGGGTTTATTACATTACCTTTAGATTTGCTCATTTTTTCACCATTTGTTCCTAAAATCATACCTTGATGGCGTAGAACAGAAAATGGTTCTTTAACAGGCACAAGTTTTTTATTGTATAAATATTGATTCCAAAAACGTGAATATAGAAGATGTCCAACAGCATGTTCAGGACCACCAACATATAAATCAACAGGCAACCAATGTTTTAGTAATTCATAATTTGCGAATTCTTCTGTGTTATGAGGGTCAATGTAACGTAAGAAGTACCAACTTGAACCAGCTGAGCCAGGCATAGTGCTAGTTTCTCTTTTTGCAGGTTTTCCATCAAAGTTTGTGTTTACCCAATCTGTTGCATTATCTAATGGAGAAGCACCAGTCTTAGAAGGACTATAATTAGCAAGTTCTGGTAAAATTAAAGGTAAATCTTCATCATGTAAAACTTTCATTTCATCATCAACATACACAATTGGTATTGGTTCTCCCCAATAACGTTGTCTTGCAAATATCCATTCACGTAGTTTATAATTAACTTTTTTTGTTCCAATTCCTTTTTCTTCAAGCCATGTAATTATTTTAGAAATACCAGATGGTTTGTCAAGTCCATTTAGGAAATCAGAATTTATATGAATTCCATCACCTGTAAAAGCTTCTTTTGAAATATCTCCACCTTCTAATACAGGGATTATATCTAAACCGAATTTTTTAGCAAATTCATAGTCTCTTTGGTCATGTGCTGGAACAGCCATAATAGCACCTGTTCCATATGTAGCTAAAACATAGTCAGAAATCCAAATAGGTATTTTTTTATTATTTACAGGGTTTATAGCATATGCACCTGTGAATACACCAGTTTTTTCTTTATTTAATTCTGTTCTTTCTAGGTCAGATTTTGAAGCACTTAAAGCTATGTATTCATCAACTTTTTTTGCTTGGTCAGCTGATTTGATTTTTTGAACAAGTGGATGTTCAGGTGCAAACACACAGTATGTAGCTCCAAATAAAGTATCTGGTCTTGTAGTGAAAACTGTAAAATCTAAATTATCAAAACCATCAATTTTAAAATTAACTTCTGCACCTTCAGAACGACCAATCCAATTTTTTTGAATTTCTTTAGTTGAATCAGGCCAATCAATATGTTCAAGACCTTCTATTAGGCTATCTGCATATTTTGGTATATCTAAAACCCATTGTTTCATGTTTTTGCGAACAACAGGGAAACCACCTCTTTCACTTTTTCCATCTATAACTTCATCATTGGAAAGTACGCAACCCAATTCTTCACACCAATTTACAGGCATGTCTATTAATTTAGCTAAGCCATCTTCAAATAATTGCTTGAAAATCCACTGTGTCCATTTATAAAAAGAAGGATCACAAGTAGAAATTTCTTTATCCCAATCGAATGAAAGACCAAGCATCTTTAGTTGTTTTTTGAAAGTTTCAATATTGGCAAGTGTGAAACCAGCTGGATGATTTCCTGTTTTTATTGCATATTGTTCAGCAGGCAAACCAAAAGCGTCCCATCCCATAGGGTGTAACACATTGTAACCTTGCATCCTTTTCATTCTAGACATAATGTCTGTTGCAGTGTAACCTTCAGGATGACCAACATGTAAACCTTGTCCAGAAGGATATGGAAACATATCTAAGGCATAGTATTTTGGTTTTGAAAAATCCCATACATCTGTGAAAAATGTATTATTTTTTTCCCAATAGTCTTGCCATTTTTTTTCAATTTCCAAATGATTATATGTCATAAAAAGACCCCCCTAATAATTTTTATATGATTATATACTAAAAAACAAAAAAAATCAATCCCTATCGCTAAAGATAGGGACTTTATGTTAGTCTAAATTTAATGTAGAATATAATTCTCCTAAAGGTAGTTCTTCATTTAAACGTCTAATAGCTTCTGCAAAGATAGGAGCCATAGATAGTACAGTAATTTTATCAATTCTTTTTTCTTCAGGTAAAGGAATAGTATTTGTAATAACAAGTTCTTTGATAGATGAATTTTTTATTCTTTCTATTGCAGGACCTGATAGAACACCATGTGTACAACCTGCATGTATTTCTCTTGCACCAAATTTTTCTAGAATTTGTACTGTTTCAATTAAAGAACCAGCTGTATCAACTTCATCATCAAAGATAAGTGCATATTTACCTTTAACATCTCCAATAACTGTGCTGGCAATTGCGTGATCATCATTTCCTAAACGTCTTTTATCAATTAAAGCAATAGGACAACCAAAATATTCTGAATATTTGTAAGCTTTTTTTGAACTTCCTGCATCTGTTGCAACAACTACCATGTCTTCTGGTGGAATATTCTTGTTTTTAAAATAAGATTGTAAAGTGTATTGTGCTGTTAAACGGTCACAATTGATGTTGAAATATCCTTGAATAGCTGGGTTGTGTAAATCACAAGTTGTAACTCTATCAGCACCTGCAGCTTCTATAATTTCAGCAACTAATTTTGCTGTAATAGGTATACGTGGTTGGTCTTTTTTGTCTGAACGTGAGTACATGAAATATGGCAAAACTACGGTGATTCTTTTTGCAGAAGCACGTTTTAGTGCGTCAATTGTGATAAGTAGTTCCATTATTCTTTCATTAACTGGTGGTTGTGTTGTTTGAACAACATAGACATCATGGTCACGAACAGTTTCTAATAGTTGGACAAAGGTGTTGTCATTTTTAAATTTAAAGCAATCCATTTTTCCTACTGGTAAGTGTAAAATATCGCAAACTTCTTTTGTAAATTCTTCGCTTGATGGACAAGCAAAAATTTTAATTTTTTTCATAAATACCTCCCCTTATTGCATTACTGCATAAGCATTATATTACACGCAAAAATTTAAGTCAAGGATTTGTCGAAAAAATAATAAAAAAATACTTATGTCTGGCACTCACTTAAATTAGAAAGCTTATATATTTTTTTTGCCCAAAAAATATCGAATAAATACTTGCTCAAATAAAAAAGAGATAAAAGCATATATATATTTTTTTAGCTGCAAAATATCTCGACTCAATACAATATGCAAGAAAATCTAAATCCGTTTTATGGCACCCTTCCACGGCAAGCGTGAACTCTTTCCATAAAACGAAATAAGATTTTCTAGCATATTTCCAATCGTATTCGATATTTTTTAGCTAAAAAAATATATATATGCTTTTTTATTTGAATAAGTGCTGCAAGCAAGTATTTATTTAATTTTGCGTATTCTAAAAATAACTCTTCCACAAATTGAAAAAATATGATATAATAAAAAAGCTAAAAAATAAGTAAAGAAGGAGACACTATGGGCAAAAAATTGCTAATTACAGAAAAGCCATCTGTTGCCATGGAATTTGCAAAAGCACTAAAAATACAAATAAACAGAAAAAACGGCTATATAGAATCAAATGAATGGATAATTACATGGTGTGTCGGTCATCTAGTTACAATGAGTTATCCAGAAAAATATGATGAAAAACTTAAATTTTGGAGATTGGAAACACTTCCATTTATTCCACAAGAATGGAAATATGAAATTATCCAAAATCGACAAAATCAATTTAATATTATAAATCAACTTATTCATAGAGAAGATATTGAAGAAATATATAATGCCGGAGACTCAGGAAGAGAAGGAGAATATATACAAAGACTAGTATTTATGATGGCAAAGCCAAATCCAAAAATAAAAATAAAAAGAGTATGGATAGATTCACAAACTGAAGAAGAAATTTTAAGAGGAATAAAAGAAGCAAAAGACCTATCAGAATATAACAGTTTATCAGATAGTGCATATTTAAGAGCAAAAGAAGATTATCTAATAGGTATCAATTTTTCAAGATTATTATCAATCATATATGGAAGGAAATTAGCACAAAGTATTCAAGAAGAAAAAGCATCAATCTCAGTAGGGAGAGTAATGACATGTGTTTTAGGAATGATTGTAGAAAGAGAAAGAGAAATTAGAAATTTTGTAAAAACAAAATATTATAAAATAATAGGAAAATTCGGAGAAGATGAAAACACATTTGACACAGAATGGAAAGTAACAGAGAATTCAAAACAATATGAAAGTGTAAAATTATATAATGAAACAGGTTTTAAAAAAGAAAATGATGCAAAACAATTTATATCAGAATTGTCAGGCAAAAAAGCCAAAATTACAGAGTTAAAAAAATCAAAACAAAAAGAAAATGCTCCTTTATTATTTAATTTAGCTGAAATTCAAAATGAATGTACAAAACGTTTTAAAATCAAGCCTGATGAAACTTTAGAGATAATTCAAAATCTATATGAAAAAAAATTAGTGACTTATCCAAGAACAGATGCAAGAGTATTATCAACTGCAGTTGCTAAAGAAATAAAAAAGAACTTAAATGGAATTGCAACAGGTTTTAAAGATGAAGAAATTAGTGGATATATTAAAAAAATGGTTGATGAAGGATATTCAACAAACTTAATTAAAACCAAATATGTTAATGATAGTAAAATAACAGACCACTATGCTATTATTCCAACAGGACAAGGTTATGAAAATTATGAAAAACTGCCAGATTTGCAGAAGCAAATATATAAAGTAATTGTAAAAAGATTTTTAGCAATTTTTTATCCACCTGCTGAATACAATAAAATACAGGTAACAATAGATATTTATCATGGAGCTGAAGAAAAACCTTTTGAAAGCTTTTTTACAAGTGGAAAAGTATGTATAAAACAAGGCTTTTTAGAAATTATAAAACCTAGTGAGAAGAAAGTATTAACACCAGAAGAACAAACTGTGGAAAACGGAGCAAAAAAAGAAGAGAATTTAGATGTTTTAAAGAATTTAAAAAAAGGTCAAGAAATTATTTTGCAAAATGCTGAAATAAAAGAAGCAGAGACTACACCACCAACAAGATATAATTCAGGTTCCATCATTTTAGCTATGGAAAATGCGGGAAAACTTATAGAAGATGAAGAACTAAGAGAACAAATAAAAGGTGCAGGTATTGGTACAAGTGCTACAAGGGCAGAAATCATGAGAAAACTAGAAAAAATTAAATATATAGAAATAAATAGTAAAACTCAAATAATAACTCCTACAAAAAAAGGAGAAATCATATATGATATTGTCAGAGGGGCCATGCCGGATATGTTAAATCCAAAACTTACAGCCAGCTGGGAAAAAGGGTTAGATTTGGTAGCTAAAAAAGAGATAGAGCCACAAGAATTTATGAACAAATTAGAAAACTATATACATTCAAAATTTGATAAACTAGTTGTAAAAATGTAAAGGATATACAAAAATGGAGGCAAAGAGAAAATAAAAAATGAACACAATTTTAGGAGAACTTGGCAAATCAGAAAAATTTGTTAAACTGATAAATCAAATAGAAAATAAAATAAGTCCGATAGGTATATCGGGCTTAACTAGCGTGGGAATGTTACAACTACTTGCAAGTATAAATGAATATACTAAAAAGCCAATTTTAATATTAACATATAATGAAGTACAAGCAAAACAAATAATTGAAAATTTAAAGTTATTTACAGATAAAGT
>CANRBU010000006.1 GCA_947628925.1 uncultured Clostridia bacterium
ATAAAAATTGGCCAAACTGTATTTAACACCACACTCACCTTGTAAAAGATATTCAAAAAAAATTTTTTTATGCCATTACTTACAAAATAAGCAATTTCAAGACATTTTTTAAAACTTATTACCAAAATTTGTATTTTTAAATTGACCTTGGCAAAAATTTGTGATATAATATGTCACAAAGGATTACAAAATAATAAATTTGAGGAGGTAAACAATGAAATCAACAGGAATTGTTAGAAAAGTAGATGAACTTGGAAGAGTTGTTATACCAATAGAACTAAGGAACAAATTTAATATTAATATAAAAGACCCAATCGAAATATTTGTAGATGGCTCATCAATTGTATTAAAAAAATTTGAACCAAATTGCGTTTTTTGCGGATCAAGTAAAAACCTTATATCATATAAGGACAAACTAGTTTGTGAAAAATGCGCTGGACACATCTCTGAATTAAGAAGTGAAGATTAGAAAACAAAAAACATGCAATTTAGCATGTTTTTTTCTTTAGCAAAAATGCTGATAAATTTCATTTTTAGGTACTTCTCTATCTTTAGCTATTCTTTTTATTATCTCCTTTTTTTCAAAGCCTTGGTTTTCATACATTTTATAATGTTCTTCCAAAGTCATTTTTGAAAAATCTTCTTTTACATTATTCTCTGATTTTTCAATTAATATAATAATTTCTCCTTTTATCTCTTGTGTTTTTTCAATAATTTCATCAATTGTGCCAGTAATAAACTCTTCATGTATTTTAGTCAACTCACGAGCTATAACTACTTTTCTCTCACCAATAAATTCTTTTAAATCTTGCAAAGTTGTACTTAATTTATGTGGAGCTTCATACAAAATTACTGTTTGAGCACTTTCTTTTATTTGGTCCAATTTTTGTTTTCTATTTTTCTTATTTAAAGGCAAAAAACCAATAAATAAAAAAGTTTCTACATCCAAACCTGAACATATCAAAGCATTTACAAAAGCACATGCCCCAGGTACAGGCACTACTTTTATTTTTTCACTTATGCATTTACTAATAACTTCTGCCCCCGGATCACAAATTCCTGGAGTACCTGCATCAGAAACCAAAGCAATATTTTTTCCCTCTTTTAATTTATAAATCAACTCATCTGATTTTGTTTCTTCATTATGGCGATGATAACTAATCAAATGTTTATTAATTTCATAATGATTTAACAATTTTAAAGTATGCCTAGTATCTTCTGCCGCAATCAAATCAACTTCTTGTAGAATTCGAATTGCACGATATGTAATATCTTCTAAATTTCCTATTGGTGTTGCAACAACATATAATGTTCCATATTCCATTTGACTGCACTCTCCTTCTTTTTTCAATTTTCATAAATATATAAATTCGGTAATATTTTCAAAAATGGTTTTGCATTTTTTATAGCTTTCACTAGTACAAATTTTGGAACTTCACCCTCCCTAGAACATACAAAACACATTTCCTTTGGTTCTAGCCTGTATTCACGCATAAGAGCACAAATATCAGTTAATCTCTCTGGGCGATGTACCATGTAAAATTCGCCATTATCTTTTAACATATCTCTAGCAATTCTAATAAAATCTTCTAAATTTGCTGTTATTTCATGCCTAGAAACCATCTTATTTTCTGATGGGTTTATTAGTCCTGTTCCCTGCTTTTTATATGGTGGGTTTGTTACAACAACATCAAAAGTCTGCTTTTGAAAATATTTTTCTGCATTTAAAATTGTATCACAAATTATTTCAAATCGTTCTTCCAATTTATTATATTTTATACTTTTATTTGCCATCTCACAAACTTCTTTTTGAATTTCAATTCCTACTACTTTTTTTAACTCGGTTTTACCACATAAAAGTGTTGGAATAATGCCTGTCCCAGTTCCCAAATCTAAAACTAAACTATTTTTCTTGATATTTTTTGAAAAATTCGCCAATAAAACAGCATCAATTCCAAAACAAAACCAATCTTTATTTTGAAAAATCTTTAAATTATTTATTCCTAAATCATCAAGTCTTTCTTCCAATTTTAGTACCATTCCTTTCTATCTTTCATATTATATATCAAATACATTTATTTTTCAAGGAGGAATAGCTTATGGAAAATGACGAAAATAATAGAGGAGAAAATTGTCCATTAAAAAAGGATTGTAAAAAAAGCTTTTGTATCAAAGATTACAAAGATAATACAATCCGTTCTTTAAATGAAGTTGAATACTTTTTACACAACTGGAACAAAGCATTTAAATGTTTCCATATTTATAAAACTTTTAAGTAGTCATTTTTCTAACATAAATATCTTTTAGTTCTTCGTTTTCATTTCCTTCAATCAAAAATTTTACTTTATTTATTTCTGTCAATTCTGTCATTGTATATACAATACTATTTATCATATTTTCTTTTGCATTTCCTTCTTTACTATAACCTAAAATATCACTAGTTACATCTAAAATTAGGCAATCACCTTCTGTATATGCTTTAAGTAATTTTGTTTTTTCAGGAATAAGTCTTGACAATTTATCATTTTTAGGTCCTTCAATAAGAAGTTCCATTAGCTTATCATATGGCACATTCATCAAATCTTTAATATCCACTAAACGCGCTTCTGGATAAATTTCTCCTGTTTCATTTTCTAAAAAATATAGGCTTACAATGGTTTGCCTTGCCTGTTCTTCTGTAATTTCTTCCTGTGGTGTATATTCTACCATTTCACTACTTTCTTTATTTTTCACATATTTGATTCCAAAATATCCACCTACAATAATTAAAATTAATAAACAACCAAATATCGTAACAGTTTTTCTACTTTTCATATATTATCACATTCCTTTCTATATAGTAACAATTGTATGTCCACATACTAATAAATAGAACTATTCCCTATTATTTCCATTTGACAAATTCGCATTTTCCGTATACAATAATAAGGGTTAATAGGTTTTCCAAAAACCTAAATACATAAAATGAAGGTGTAGCTTATGGAAGCAATATTACATGTTGGTTTAGATGTTGGTTCAACAACCGTCAAAATTGTTGTGTTAGATGACCAACTAAATAAATTATATTCAAACTATCAAAGACACTTTTCTGATACAAAAAACACTGTTTGCAATGTTTTAGAAGATTTAATAAAAAAATTTCCTAATAATAAATATACTATCGCTCTAACTGGCTCTGGCGCAATGTCTGCTAGCAATTTTCTAGGAGTTGATTTTATACAAGAAGTAGTTTCTTGTAAGCGTGTAGTTGAAAAATATATTCCAGAAACAGATGTAGTAATTGAACTAGGTGGAGAAGATGCTAAAATTATATACTTTGATCAATCAATTGAACAACGTATGAACGGTACTTGTGCCGGTGGTACAGGTGCATTTTTAGACCAAATGGCATCTTTATTACACACAGACACAAATGGCTTAAATGAACTTGCTAAAACTTACCAAACAATATATCCAATTGCATCTCGTTGTGGTGTTTTTGCAAAAACTGATATCCAACCTTTAATAAATGAAGGTGCAGCAAAAGAAGATATTGCAGCATCAATTTTTCAAGCGGTTGTAAATCAAACAATAAGTGGATTAGCATGTGGTAGACCTATTAGAGGAAATGTTGCATTTTTGGGTGGACCTCTAAACTATCTACCTGAACTAAGAAAACGCTTTATTGAAACTCTACATTTAAGCCCTGAACAAGTAATTGTTCCTGATGAAGCACACTTACTTGTTGCAAAAGGTGCAGCTCTTGATTCCCTAAATTCAGAGCCAATTTCTAAATCTGAATTAGAACAAAAAATTGACAATCTAAAAGTTTCACAAGATAATACCACACAACCACTAGAACCACTTTTTGAAAATGAAAACTCATACCAAGATTTTAAAAATCGTCATGATAAAGCAAAAATTGGCAGAAATAATCTAGATACATACGAAGGTGACTGCTACCTAGGAATTGATGCAGGCTCTACAACTACTAAATTAGCATTAATTGATAAAGACGGCCAACTCCTTTATTCCCTATATGGAAGCAATGAAGGTAACCCTTTAAAAAGTGTTACAAAAATGTTAAAAGAACTATATTCAAAACTTCCAGAAAAAGCGATATTGCGTTATAGTGGTGTAACAGGATATGGTGAAAAGTTAATTCAAACTGCCTTAAATGTAGATTTAAATGAAATTGAAACAATTGCACATTACACTGCTGCTAAACAATTTGAGCCTGATGTTACTGCAATTATAGACATTGGCGGTCAAGATATGAAATACATAAAAATGAAAAATGGTGCCATAGATAATATCATGTTAAATGAAGCTTGTTCTTCAGGTTGTGGTTCTTTTATTGAAACATTTAGCAAAAGTCTTAACTTAGAAATTTCAGAATTTGTAAAAGAAGCAATCACTGCTAAACGCCCAGTAGACTTAGGTTCAAGATGTACAGTTTTCATGAATTCTAAAATCAAACAAGCACAAAAAGAAGGTTACTCAGTTGGTGATATTTCTAGCGGTTTATCTTATTCTGTTATCAAAAATGCAATTCAAAAAGTAATGAAAGTCCGTGATACTGCAACACTTGGAAATCATATTGTTGTACAAGGTGGAACTTTCTATAATGATGCTGTTTTAAGAGCTTTTGAAAAAATAGTAGGCAAAAACGTAATCCGACCAGATATTGCAGGTTTGATGGGTGCTTATGGTATGGCTCTACTTTCAAAAGAACAATATGAAGCAAACTTAGATATGGAATACCATTCTACTATTTTAAAAACAGATGAACTTGATAAATTAGAAATAAAAGTAACACACACAAGGTGCAACAACTGTGAAAACCACTGCAAATTAACTATCAATCGCTTTAGTAATGGTGCTATACATGTTTCAGGAAATCGTTGCGAAAAAGGTGCTGGAATCGTTTCAGCTAACAAAGATTTACCTAATTTGATACAATATAAATATAAAAGATTATTTGATTACAAGCCTCTTGAGGAAAGTGAAGCAGAAAGAGGAACAATAGGAATCCCTAGGGTTTTAAATATGTATGAAGACTATCCTTTTTGGTTTACATTTTTCACAAACTTAGGCTTCCGTGTAATCATATCAGAAAAAAGTACAAGAAAAACATACGAAAAAGGTATGGAATCAATGCCTTCTGAATCTGTATGTTACCCTGCTAAACTTTCACATGGTCATATTGAAAGTTTACTTGAACAAGGAATTACAACTATCTTTTACCCTTGTATGCCTTATTCTAGAAAAGAATATGAAAAAGCAGATAACCACTACAATTGCCCTATTGTTATTTCATATTCAGAAGTATTAAAAAATAATGTTGAAGGTCTAAAACAAAAAAATATTAAGTTTATTAATCCGTTTTTACCTTTTGACAAGAAAAACTTAGTTAAAAAAGTTATGTCATTACCTGAGTTTGACGAATATAAATTCACAAAAGAAGAATTATTAGATTCTGCTGAAAAAGCAGAAAAAGAATATCAACACTTTAAAGAAGATGTACGTAACAAAGGTCTTGAAACTGTAAAATATATTGAAGAAAATAATTTACGTGGTATAGTTTTGGCTGGTCGTCCATACCATGTTGACCCTGAAATCAACCACGGAATTGATACACTCATCACTTCACTTGGCTTATGTGTCCTTACAGAAGACAGTGTTTCAGATAAAACAGAAGCTAAGCGTCCTATACGTGTTGTAGATCAATGGGTATTCCATGCAAGACTATATGCTGCCGCTGATTTTGTTGGAAAACATGATTGCCTAGAATTAGTCCAATTAAATTCATTCGGCTGTGGAGTTGATGCTGTTACTACAGACCAAGTTGAAGAAATTTTATCTAGTTATGACAAAATGTATACTTTAATAAAAATAGATGAGGTTAACAACTTAGGTGCTGTACGTATACGTATCCGTTCACTTTTAGCAAGTATGAATAAACGTATTAAAGAAAAGGAAAATCAGAAAGCTGATGGTAATTATGGCATTAATAAAAAAATCTTCACAAAAGATATGCGTAGCAAATATACTATTTTAATGCCTCAAATGGCACCAATACATTTTGAATTACTAGAAACAGCTGTTGGTTCTTGCGGATATAATGTAAAATTATTAAAAGATTGCACAAACCACACTGTAGAAACAGGGTTGAAATATGTAAATAATGATGCTTGTTATCCTTCTATTTTGACAACTGGTCAATTTATTGAAGCATTACAATCAGGTGAATATGATGTAAATAAAACTGCAATCATTATGTCCCAAACTGGTGGTGGCTGTAGAGCTACAAATTATATTGGCTTTATCCGTAAAGCTTTAAAAGATGCTGGTTTTGCAAATGTCCCTGTTATTTCATTTAACCTTGTAGGTATGGAAAAAATGCCTGGTTTTAAATTGACACCTACATTGATTGAAAAATTGATTAAATGTGTAATATATGGTGATTTATTACAAAAAATGTTGACCAAAAATAGAGCTTATGAAGTACATAAAGGTGAAACTGAAAAATTATTCAATGAGTGGATGAAAAAATGCAAAAGACTTCTTGTAAAATCAAATAGCAAAGAGTTTAAGCAAAGTATTTATGATATTGTAAATGATTTTGAGAAAATAGAATTAGATACTTCTGTTCAAAAACCTCGTGTTGGTATTGTGGGAGAAGTACTTATCAAATATCATCCTTTTGGTAATAATTTTGTTGCTAATCTTTTAGAAAAAGAAGGTGCAGAAGTTATTTTACCTGATTTTATGGGATTTATAAAATTTATGGCAACTCATAAAATTACTTTTAATCAATTATTAAATACAAATAAAACTTCTTCTAAAATTAGTAAAATTGCTATTAATTTAATTGATTTACTAGAAAAAGATGTGCGTTTGGCTCTTGGCTCTTCTAAAAAGAATTATCTAATGCCTTGCGACATTTGGCATCTAGAAAAACAAGTAAAAGATGTTTTATCTATTGGTAATCAAACTGGTGAAGGTTGGTTTTTAACAGCTGAAATGATTGAATATATTGAGCATGATATTCCAAATATTGTGTGTGTTCAACCTTTTGCTTGTTTGCCAAACCATGTAGTGGGAAAAGGTGTTATAAAAACTATCCGTGACAAATATCCTAATGCTAATATCTCACCTGTAGACTATGATCCTGGAGCTAGCGAATCAAACCAAACTAACCGTATAAAATTACTTATGACTGTTGCAAAAGATAATTTAAAACAAAAAGAATTAGAGAAAAAATCAATAGACCTTGAAAATAAAGAAACTTCAAAAATACCACAAACAAACTAAAATAGAAAAAGATATTATAAAATTTATAATATCTTTTTTTTCCATTATATGCCTATTACTTTTTCAAACTGGTCTATGCTATATTTTTTTATATCTAAAATATTTAACATATCATATTTACTTTTAACTTTTTCGAAATATTCTTTTATTTGTTCTTTTTTTATTATATTAGTTGAATTTTCTGTTGGCAATAAACCCGCTCTTGCATTTATCCATGGAGTCTCATAATGAGACATCTTTTCCAATGCCTTACCATTATAATACCCAAAATATTGTATAACCGCATCTAAAATATCCTTTTTTTCATCAACAATAAGATCTTCAATTTCATAATCTTTATCGATTAATATATTACCTGATTTAAATTCTTTATATTTCTCATATATTTGCACATACACTGGTCCATGTACCCAAGCTTGGCAATCATCTTGAAATAAATATTTTCCAAAAAAAGCTTTATAAAACCCCTGAGAATAATATAAAATTTTTTGTAATGCCAATGGAGTAATTTCTTTTCCAACAGTAATTATATATTTTGCAATTACATCAATTTCCCTATCAACCTGATAATTATCCGCATTTTCTTTTATTTCTTCAATAGCTTTTTTAGTATTATCATATGCATGTTTAGTAATTAAATTTTTATTTTTTTCAAGCATATTTTCCATATATTTTTCATCATTTAATATATTATATAACAAATCTGAATAGGCTTTTGTAGGGACATCTCCATTTAGATACCTAGCCAAAGTAACTTCTCCCCAGCCCAATAACTTTGACAACGGTTTTTTTCCTATTTTATATTTATTTAATATTTGAGTTATTTCTTGAGGCGTAATTATATGTTCTACATTTCTATAAACTTTATCTAATCTTTCTAAATTCTCATCATTTATTTCATTTGAGCTTACCTCATTTCCGCATTTTTTACAATACCCTACTATGCCTTTATAATTATATTTTTTCCCTCTAATTTCAATGCTAGTATCAATTTCTTTAGTTTTATATTCTACTAATTGACCACACTGTTCACAATAAGCTTTATTCATACTTAACTCCTCCATTTATAAAATATTTTTCTATATTTTTTTCCGGTTTATGAAATGAAATAATAACTATAAATTCATTTTCTTTTATAGCTACTTTAATATATATTTTTACTTTTTCCATTATCCCCCAATTATCAATCTCAAACTCTTTGCAAAAAATATATAATTTTTCTTGTGGCATATTATAATTATCTGCAGAATAGCAAAAATCATTTACTTGTAACTCTAGCAACATTTTTTTGATTTTATTGCTATTTAACCTATAGGCTGCTATAAATTTTCTATTTTTATAACTTTTTTTATTTGTAGACACTACATATTTACCGCGTTTTACACTATTTTTTATTTTATTTAGATATTCTTCTATTTCCCTTTGTGAATGATTAATATATTTAAAAGTATCTATTGTTATATTCTCTCCTTTGTTTTAGTATTAATTGATACTATTTTAGCATGCAAATAATACTATGTCAAGACTTTTTTCTTTTACAAAAAAAAAGCAGGTTTGGAAAATTTTCCCTCACCCGCTTCTTTTTATATAACATTAAATGACATTACAAAATCTGTTCCTTCACCTATTTGCATATATATTGTTTCTTCTATTTCCTCATCAAGACTTCCTCCTGCAATATTTTTCAGAGTTAATGTTTGCACACTAATTCCACTTTCTTCTGAATATTCAATTTGTTCAAAGTCATAATGCTCTGGAAAACGCTCTCTCATATATTGCTCAAAATTATCAACATCATTGTCAAAATTTTGTGTTCTAAACGTTTCATCTAACACATTAAATGCTGCCGTATAATCTCTATTATTTAGCATTTTTATCCATTTGTTAATATTGTTTACAACTTTTGCCTGTGTTGATAAATTCATATATTGCTTATCTAATTCTTCATCAGGAAGAGTATAATCATCTAATTGCACTTTATAATCCATAATATAATAACTATCAAATACATAAATATTACCATATTGGTCTTTTCCAACATATTGTGTATAATCTTTATATGTATTTTTCAAATATGAAGCAATTTCCTTATTTTGAATTTCCTCTTTATTGTTTTCTACATATTTTTTAAATTTTTCCAATGTATCAAATCTTTTTTCTTTATATTTGTCATCTAATCTGTCATATGCCTTTTCAACATTTGATATCATCATATCTTTATAATCATCCAAATATCTATCAATTACATATTGATCTTCTATTCTTGTATATTTAAAAGTATTCGCATTATTTTTTTCTATTTCACTATCACTGAAATTTATATCTTTTTCATCCATTTTATAAGAATATTTTTTATCCTCTACATAATCTGATAAATACACACAAAATGTCAGGTTATTAGTATCTGTCTTTATTATTAAATTAAAATTTTTATCATCCAATGTAGCATATACTAAATAATAAAATATACTATTTGTTTTCTCTGATAAATATATTTTATCAATTTTTAATTCATAATTATCATAGATACTCGTTTTTTCTCTTATTTTTTCATCTGTTATGTTATATTCTTCTTTGTATTCAGGCGCTAAAATATTATTAAATTTTTCAATTCCATTTTCTATTAATTCAGCATCATCTCTTTTTTCTTGTACATCTATAATACCATTTATTTGTTTTATATACGCAACAGTTGTATTTAACAATTTTTCTATTGTAAAATACACATCGTCATTCTTTATCTGTTCAAACATTACTTTAGGTTTATAATTTTCTGGCGGTGTATCATCTGCAATTTCAGTCTCGTGTACCATTTTTTCTTTCTCTTTGTTGGTATTAATATTACTTATAACCAATATGCCAATTATCATAATTATCAGTACAAGTAAAAAAATTATTATTTTCTTTAGTTGCTGCATATACAAACTCCTCTCTTTTTCGCTTTATGGTTTTGTAACTCTAAAAATTTTACCTGGCCTATTTTGTGTAGAATCTGTTAAGAAATAATTTTCATGTATTGGTGAACCATCTGTACCATTCCAACCTGCTCCTGTATCACCACAGTCATAAGCTAAGTATTCGCTACCATTTACCTCAACACAAATGTCCATATGTCCTTTATTTCCTCTATGTCTTACATAAATATCACCTGGTTCTAGAATATCACCTGCATTTTCACCCGGTGCCAATTCAATTACTTCCCAGCCATATTTTTGTGCCATAGCATCTGATTGATCCATCCACCATCCAGTCCACTTTTGACCACCAGCAAATTCATCATAGCCATACTCATACATAACCCAGCTTACAAATGCAGAACAGTCTATTGTAGGACCAGTACATGGAATACTAGCTCCCCCATATGTTGTGAATTTTCCACTCGTACATACTTCCGTCCATACTTCTAGAGCTACCTCTAAGAAGTCGCCACCTACTGCTGTCATATATTGTGCTAACTCTTGTCTTGCATTCTCTGTTGTATAATAATTATGGCATCCACCTCTATTAGCAGTTTTTTGACTTTCATCCTCATCATTGAATAAATATTCTAGTGTTGAGAAAAATCCTGCATTTTCACCGTAATTAGCTGCTGCAGGCGTTGCAAAATATACTGCAAATCCTGCAGTTCCACCATTTTCAATAACATTCTGCACTGCATCACGAGTAGTCTGAGTTGGTACTGCATTTACATACATACTATTACTTGTTGGTTCAAATTGCCCTGGTTCAAATATTACGCCTTCTACAGTATTAGGAAATTCGGAAAACAATACTCTGTTCAAAATAACACTTACTACATATTCTTGTTGTTGCTGATTTCCATTACCTCTTTCTGCATATGTAATTTTATATAACATCTCCATTTCTTCATCAGAAATATCTATTGAAGCATAAGAAATTCTTCCATTTCTACTCGCTGATTTAAAATCATTATTTTTAAACTTGCTAAGTAAACTTTCACGAGATATATTACCATACAACTCATTATGAGTAATTTGATAAAGCAAATATTTAGTTAAATCTGTAAAGTTAGCCGTCTTTTTGCCGTTTTCAATCATACGTAATAGCCAAATATCTTTTAATCTATTTCTAGCAACATCATTTGAATCAAATAAATTAATAAAGTCCTTTTCCTTTAAGTCTACTTTTTCATCTTCCTTCTCGTATGTGCAAGAAATTGAATATGTGCTAGTTGTTGTAGTTCTTTTAGAACCTATTAATCTTATTACAGTTCTCTCTGTACCCTTACCTTCTACAATTTCTTCTACTCTTCTTCTTGGTCCTGTTTCTGTACTTGTACTTGTATTTGTTGTTTCTTTTTGTTTACCTGGAGCAAATGTTATAACATTATCAACCCAACCTTTTTCTCCTTGCAATTCTTGTGGATATGATGGTTTTTCTACATTTACATACCATGTATCTGCATAAGTCAACTCAACTTTTGTACTAACACTTTCCGTAATTTTTACAGTTGTACCTTCATCTTCAACCAATCCATCATCATACTGTACTATTTTTGTAATTGTAGTCTCAGTTGAAGTTACATTATCTTGTATAGCTATTACTATTTGACTGTTCATAGCCAATTTTATAAAATTCAAAATAAATTCTTCATCTTTAATATTTATATAAAAATCTAATAAATATTCAAAAGGTGTAGTATATTTTGCAATAACATTTGTATAATTAACTGCCGTATTTTTTGTAAATTTAAATCCTTCATCTGATGAATAGCTCCATTTTGCAGTTATTATATTCCAGTTTTTATCTAAAGTATAATATTCCAATATTTTTTGGTCCACATCTGGACTTTCTATCCACTCATCAAACTTTTCTTGAGGCATAAACTTCAAATCATAAATTCTTGACTCTAAAGTTGTTGACACCTTTGTATTTGTTTCACTTGATTCTAAACTAGAATCACCTGAATTTACTTTTTCATAAACTCTTTTTGAAATTTCTACAATATTATCTATAGCTACTTTTGAATCAGAAATTCCTGTTGAGATTACAACTAACACATATGGTGTCCCATCTTTTAATACAATTGCTGCATCACTTTGCACATTAGTTAACTCTCCAGTTTTGTTTGCTACTTCTACATTATCAGAAATTCCTGCTGGTATTTTGCTTGTATTTTTTTGATTTTTCAAATATCCTAACATCTCACTAGAAGCTTGTTGACTAACACATTTTCCATCATAAATTTCTTTTAAAATTTTAGCAACATCTTTTGCAGATGTGTAATTATCACCCTCTGAACTACTTTGCAACATTTTTCTATTTAAAGATGTTTTGTCATATCCATGATCTTTAATATATTGATTAATTTTATCCATACCTATCTGATCTATTAATGTATTTGTAGCATCATTATCACTTTCTTCAATCATTTTTGCTATTAATTCTTTGTCATATTGTTTTGTGCTATCTGTTTCCATCTCTTGGTATGCTTCAGCCATAATAAATAATTTTATTAAACTAGCTGATTCAAGCTGTTTATCAGCATCAATATTTACTAATTCACTGTTTGTTGATAAATTTTGTGCATATACAGACCATGTTCCATCTGTTATATTTTCTTCTATGTATGAATTAATTTGTCCACCTGATTCTCCTGAAGTCGTCTCTGTTATAGTTGTTTCACCTGTTTTAACTTTTTGCATTTTTCCTAATTCTTTATTAGGTGTAATTCTTCTAATACGAACTGAACCTTGAAAACCATCAAGACCTTTTCCTGTATCTTCTGCTATAAACATTCTTGCTTTTTTTACATTTTCACTAGTTGTTATTGGTGAACTGTCCGTATCATCACCATTTTTTGCAATTGCTTTTTTTATATTTTCATATAATTTTTTATATTCTTCTTCTCCTGCTGGATGTAGTCCATCTGCCCCTAATTGAACATCATCTGTTGCGTCAATATATGTTAGATATGATTTCTCTTTGCAATATTCTTCTACATCTTCCATATATTTCTCTCTTGAAGTAGTATCAGCAGTTGGTTGTAAGTCTGGCAACAATTTATTAACATATATTTTTGCATCTTTATATTCATCATGCAATTTATCTAATAGTTGCTTCAAATAGTCTATCCCATAGCTATAATCATTTGCACCTAAAAATACATTTATTCCTTTTATATCTGCTAAACCTGTTAATTCGTCAAAATGGTCTAGCCAATATTTAGAACCTACTCCAACAACAGCTCTACATGTAACTCCTGTATCCACAATGTTTTCCATTCCAGCTGTAATTGAATCACCTACAAATAAAAAACCTTCCAAATCTTTAACCTGACTATTAGAATTATTTGAAGTATTGCTATTTGAAGTGCCATTGCTTGAATTATTATTTGAATTATCATTACTTGAAGTGCCATTATTTGAATTATTGTTTGAATTATCGTTAGTACTGCCATTTTCGTTATTATTGTTTGTATTACTATTATTTGAAGAATCACTATTGGTTGAATTTGTACTACTATTTGTTTTCTTCGTAGTTGATGTTGCTGTTCTAGTATTTGATGCTTTTGTTTTTGTATCAGGTGCTTCTTTTAATTCATCAACACCTTGTTTTGAATGATATATATAATATTTTTCTACAATTGTTGATATAACATCCTCAAAATCAAATTTTCCTTCTTGTCTACTTTGATCTGGATTATTTACATATACACTTCCATCATCATCTATTCCCGTCAAAACTATATATTGTTTGCTTTTTGTAAAATAATTATTTGTTCTTTCATTAACATATGCAATAACTGGTCTGCCTAATTTTAGCGCATCTTTTACTGTTTGCTCACTTTTTATTTGCATAATATCGCCAACATCCCACTCTTTGGCAGATTCTTCGAAATATTTTAATATCCCATCGTCTCCATAAAAATAGTCACCTTTATATTTATCTTGGCTTGCCCATTTTATTACATCTTCTTCTGTTACACTTTCTCCTTTTAAATATGATAAAACCATTGCAACACAAGCATGTTGTGATTCTTCATCAGTTTGATAAATATTTGGTATTTGCATAATTCCTTGGTTGTAGCGTTCCTTTGTATCTTGCAATAATGCAACATTTGCCTCCTTTCCTACTTTTCCACCTAAGTTTGGATATTGAGTATATAATTCTGCTTTAATCATTTGTAATAATATATCTTGACTTAAAACTTCTTCACCATCTTCAGGTTTGTAATCTCCTATTCCTTGTGTATTAGCATCTGCATATTTATCAATAATTTCTTTTAATCTGGTTTCAACACCTTCTTTAAAAGCAATATAATATCCATCTTCTTCGTTTCCAGCAATAGAAATTAGTTCATTTATATTTTGGTCTCCTGCTCCTATCATGTCATATAATGTGCTAGGGTTATTTTGGCTACTGTCCATATCTGTTCCCCAATGAAAAATACTATAAATAAGCCCCGCAACTATAGTAACTGTTACAAATATTAAGCCTATTTTTATAGCTATTGGCAATATTTTTATTGCCGTCATAAATTTTCGTGCACCAGAAATAATTTTTCTTTTTTTCTCTTCTTCATCAGACAATTGTTTTTTATTAGGCCTAAACATCCCGAAAAAATTTGCCACTTTTTTCACCTCTTTTTGCTACATTTTTTTGTTTCCTTATACTTCAACAGTTATTTCTCTTGTATTTTTCTGTTTTCCCTCTAATGCTATATCAGAAAAAACATATTTTTCTACGCCTGTGCCTGATTGATATGAATTACTAAATTTTATTTTTATGCTTTTTTCTTGGTTTGGCTCTATAATAAAATCATCTTCATCATTCTCATATAACATTGCTTCAAAAGGTATGTTATTTGTATTTACTAAATATGTAGAATCTGTTTCGTTCCTTGTATCTAGCACTATTACATATGGATTTTCATTTTTCACAACTATATTTGCAATTTCATAATCCATATACACCTCAGATTTTTCTACTTTAATTGTTATATTATCTTTTGTTGTTTCTGCATTTCTTATATGTGTACCAACCAATCCACCTACATTTAATTTATAAGTACCATTTTCTCTCATTACACTTACATATTCCTGGATATATTCATTACCTGTGCCTTTTCCTGTTGCAAGCATATTATCATAAATTTTTACTAAATAAATGTAACTATCACTTGCTGTCCATGATTGAAAATTATATAATTTTTCCGTAGAAAATTTAGGTGCATAATATTGATTTTTAAAAATTTCTACTGTTGGATATAAAATATTTTTGCAATCTTGTGTCAATAAACCATAAGCCTGTTCAGGCTCATGGTTTTTACAAAATGTAAGAAATTGGTCAACTAATTTTCCAAAATCTTTTTGATATTTATCTGAAACACTACCACCAGAGATGATAGATTGACTTTCATTTGTGTAATCTGCTTCATTTGATTTTGATTTTGTTATAGTTTCCTGTCTACGTGCTTCTTCCTCTTGTTGAACTTTATTTTTTGTAATGTTATTTACTGTATGTACCATAAAGATAATAAGAACTACGGCTATTATTATAAGCCATATTTTTATTCTATTTTGATTGTAATATCTAATTATGTTCAACTTTTATTCCTCCCTATGGTATTATTCTTCGTCATCATCGTCTTCTTCATCATCAGGCAATTCTCCAAAGTTTTCTATATAATCTAAGTCTTTTACAAATTTTACATCATTTACAACTTTTGCAGCTGCATTGTTTGTTATTCCATCTTGTTTTACTAAACCTTGTTGCATATGATTTGCTTCTTGCCATGGGAATGCTTCTGAAGAACTATTTGCCATTTTTACTAGATGTTTACCATATCTATCGTTATAACCTCTATCTGCATTTCTGTCTACAAGTCTCATTGCTCTTTCTAGTTTTTTAATATCAGAACATCCTGTATCACGACACCAATCATGCAATCTATCACTTCTCAAGAAATCTTTTGCTTGCCTATCATTATAACCTATATTGCGCAAATAATCGTAATTTTTAGATTCTTTAGTCCATCTAGTATATGCCTTTTCTTGTTCTTCCCTCTTATATTCTTTTGGTGTTCTTGTAGAACGCCTTGCAACTTCTGTATCATGTGCAATTTCACCTTGTACTGCACCTACAACTCTGCCTGCTATATTTGCATTTGCTGCTGCTCCTAATGTTGCTGCTGCTACTGTTCCAGAAACCATTGATGATGGATCTCCTGATGTTAATAATGTTCCTCCTGCTACTGTTGCTAATGCTGCTCCTCCTAAAGCTGCCGCACCAAGTTTAAATACTTTTTTAGCTGTTTCTCCTCTGTTTTCACTAGATATTGGATTTAAAATTTTTCTCTTTATTCTTCTACCTGTATCACCCATTATTGCTCCTGCCCCTGTAGCGAAGCTTGATTCTCTAATCCTTTCCATTCTTGTCATCATTCTTCTTTCCGCAGGTGTACGTAATTGAGCTCTAGCCTCTAAAAATCCTCTATATGGGTCATCTTGAGGTTGTCTATTATCTCCATTATTTCCATTATCTGTTCCAAGTTGTGTAGGTGTAGGAGTTTGTGTTGCTATTTGTTGAGCTGGCCCTTGTATATTTGTTTGTATGTTATTTCTTTCTGCTTCCTCTATCTGTTGTCTTTGTTCATTTATATTGGAAATTACTCTTGCATCAGCATCACTACCAAACATCCCTACTCCAAGGTCTGCTAGTTGTTCATCATCCTCCATTGCATCTAATTCTCTTCTTGCCTGTTCTCTTCTTTGTTGTTCTGCAATATTCGCAGCTTCTTGCATTTGTTGAGAAAATGTTCCATTACCTGTAATATTGTCTACTCCCTGACCATTTTCTGTCCCTGATGTATGAACTGGATTTCCTCCTTGTACTGGCATCCCCCCTGTTATGGGTGCTCCCCCTTGTACTGGCGTCCCTCCTGTTAAGGGTGCTACTCCTTGCACTGGCATGCCTCCTGTTGCAGGTATTCCTTGCCTTACTGTTCCCCCTTGAGTTTGCGTTCCAGGTGCAAGAGGTTGTGGTGGTGTTTGTCTAATAGCATTTCCAAAGCTTGTTGGCAAACTTTCACTTATACTTCTATTTTGTGAATATGGATCTACTCCAAATGGGCTAGTTGTTCTAATTTTGTCAGATGATTTTCCATCATTACCATTGTTACCTTTTTTTCCTTTAAATTGTCCAACTAGGGCAGTTATACCCTTCATAGCTAAAGCTCCACCTGCAATTTCTCCTAAGCCTTTTGATGTTGTTCCTGATTCCAAACCAAATAGTTTCTTGATGAATTTTTCTGCTGGTAATAAGAAGCCTAAAGCTACTAATGCGTAAATAGGGTTATTCATTGCCAAATCCATAGCACTTCCTACAAATACAGTAAATAGTAATAAATGTACTGGTTGTATAATAACATTCATTGTATATTCTTTTAGCCACGTATTAAATGCCTGCGCTTTACCATCTCTAATTTTATCTATTGGATATGTTAATGCAACAAGTGGCGAAATCATCGTTAAAAATGCTATATACAATACCCTTTTTACATATGTAAAAGTAAACATTATTGTATAAACAACTATTGCGAAAAACATCATACTATATGCAATAGCATCACCAGTTTCATCTACTTGTGTCATAAAACGAATATATCCTGTTAAAGTTGTCCTAAATTTTAGTCCAGAATCACCATATTGGCCATTATCATCATCAAAACCTGTAAACAATGCATCATTTTCTTTTGTATTACTTGCATCAACGTAAATAGAAGACTTAACTGATTTATCTATTAAATCCGTAAAACTTTCTGTTACATATAATATACCTGCCATAATATAATGTATAAAAAATACTAAACACATTGCTACTAGCCAGTCTTGTAGATTTTCTTTGTATTTTGCCTTATCTGAAGAAGTTGAACTTATCATAATACGAATACCAATATATACTAGTACTATTAAAAGTCCTACTATTGATATATTTCTAAATGCTCTATACCAACTCGCAATAATATTTTGTAAAGTACTTTCTCCAGCCTTTGCTCCCCTTGTTAAAATAGATTCAGCAGCTTTTTGTCCATTTTCCTCAGATGAATCATCTACAATATCATATGTGTTTGGATTTATAAAATTTATATCTAACATTGCTATTTTATTTGCAAAAATGTTTTCTGGGCAATATAAAATGTTAGGGATTTGTATTACATCTACAAACCATCCAGGTGCTTCAAAAAGTTGGTCATCATCAAAAGTTTTTACAGTATATCCATTGTTTTTAAGCGTTTCAGCATCCGCCGGTGTTGCCTCTCCTCCTTGTTGACTTGATGGTAATCCAAAATATAAACTAGAGCTAGGATCAGTCAAATTGTAATATGCCGTATCACTATTTGCCGCCAGTATCGCAGAACTATACATATACTTTGTCCCTAAAAAGAAGTGGTTCATCATACCATTTATTACATCACCTAATCCTATAAATAGATTGACAAGTTCTTTTAATAAATCCCCACCTATTTCAACTACTGCTTTAGAAGGTGGTGGTATAAGAAAGTTAAAAAGAATTACAATTAATAAAATCAATGTTATCTTCTGTGTTGCTTTTTTGTTTGTAAATAGCTTCATTCTATTTCTCCTTCCTCACTTATTGCCTTTTGGTATTCATCTTTTGCATTCTTATCATCTTATTTAAGTTTGTTTCAACAAATTTAAATTCTTTTGCTGTTGGTGTAATTTGTAAAATAGCAGTATCTCCACCAACTTTTAGTAACCCTTCACCTTTGCCACAAGTTACTAAAAAGCCTGCTTCTCCATCTGTCAACTTGAAAACTTCTTGAACATATTGAATTTCTGCTTTATCCTGTGCTAAGAATAATTTTGTATCTGATGATGTTAAAACTGCTTGTGCTTCTGGTTTTTCATAAAAGTCTTGGAACCTTTGTGAAATAATTGCCAAAGATACATTTCTTTTTCTTGCACGTCTTGCCATTTTATTTAAAAACTCTACGGCTTCAGGGTATGGAAGCAACATCCATGCTTCATCTACTAATACCCTTTTTTGTTTTGCTTTTGTTCGGTCTTCACTGTTTTTCTTAACATATTTTTCCCAAATCCAAGAAAGTAATATTTGTTGTGCAAGTGGTCTTGCAAACCTTTCCTCTAATTGAGAAATGTCTAAGTTAATAAATGGTGCTCCATCTAATAATTCAAAAGTAGATTGTCCATCAAAATATGCCATTTGACCATTGTATTCCCTTATATATTGTTTCATAACTTTTAATAAATAACTGTAGTGGAAACGATAGTCGTCATTATCATTCATTTCTGCTTTTCTTTGAATTCTTCTGTACCAACTACCTATTGTTGGCATATCTTTTTTATCACTATATAGCTTGTCTCCCCTTTGTATTGCTGTACCTTCTTTATATATACTATTTGGATCACTTGTTATTCCTAAACTTTCATATTCTTCTGCAACAGATTCTGCTATAACTTGCTTTGTTAACTCATTTACTTCTGCACTTCTTGTACTACCTCTTGCCATTGTTAATAAAGCTTGTGTTACATCTTCTACTTTATTTTCTACATTTAAGACTATTTTCTCTCTACCTGTAATTTCATCTTTTATTCTTTCTGGTTCTATATCAAATAGATTTATAATTGTTCCTGATGTTGGGCTAATAACTATATTTATTCCCCCCAAACTATCTGCAACTACTGTATACTCACCTTCTGCATCAAGTGCTAAACTTTCAATTCCCATCAATACTGATGATCTTGATATAAGTGTTTTCATTGTTACTGATTTACCTGCACCTGATTTTGCAAATATAACCATATTATAATTTGCAAGAGTTGGTGAAAAGTTATCAAATAAAATTGGTGTTCCTGTTTGTCTGTTAAACCCTAGTGGTATACCTGTTGGATGTCCTACATCTGATGTTGTAAATGGGAAAACTGTTCCCATTGAACGGCTATCAAAAGAATGTGTTTTTTTAATTTTATCTTCCATAAGTGGCAAATTAGATTTATATGCTTCTTCTTGTACTCCCCATGCGCTTTTTACGGAAACTAAGCTTTTTGACATTTCTGACGCTAATAATTTTGTTAAACGCTCCATATCTTGTAAGTTATATGTAAATAATGTTGCTACAACTGATGCTTCATACATTTTATTAAATCCAGCTGATATCTCATCTCTTAATTGTTCTGCTTCGAATCTTTTTTGTGTTAAATTACTTTCTCTGTTTATATTACCTCTATCTACTGCTACAATTCTTTCTGTTTCCAATTCGTTTATTACTTTGTTAAGTTCGTTTTGTGACCTTGATTCTGGAATTGGTGTTATATATACTGATGTATTCATATCTCCAAAAAAGTATAAGTCCCTAAATAATTCTGGAAATGTACACATACGAGGAAGGCTTGATATGAAGAAACTTCTTGCGTATTTTGTGACATTTGATATAATTTCCAAATGATCTATATGTGATGCATCAATTCCTGATGGTGCAATTAGTTCTTTTATAGTCTTTTTTCTTAAAACTTCTATTTCTTCTGGTCTATTTTGTTGTTCTTGTTCCTCTAGTTTTTCTTTTTTTGACTTCCTCATTTGCTTTTCCTCCTTCTTTTTTATCTTTTTCTTCTTGTTGTATTTCTTTTATTGCTTTTGCTGCAACTTCTTCACCTACTTGTTTTCTGTTCTCTTCTAGCAAAATCTGTGCCATTTGGCTTATTAGTTCATCCATTTCTGCTTCTCTTTCTTCTGCGAGTTTTTCTGCTCTTGATTTTGCTCTAATCTTTTCAATTTTCTCATTTGCTAGTTGTATTGCATCTTGTTGAATTTTTGCATCTAAGATTTGTACTTTCTTTTGGAAAACATCTGGTGCTGTAGAATATAAGTCAAAATATTCTGCTTTCAATGCTTTATCTAAACCATATATTTCTGAATCATCTCTGTTATAGGCAACATATAAAAGTTCTGTCAATTCATTTGAATCTAATATTTTTCCTATTACAGAACATCCTGCTAAACTTCTAATTAGTGCTTGTGCTTTTGTATATAGTTCTGAGAATGCAATATTTCTTAATTCTTCATTATCATATGTTTCTGATGATGCTTCTTCTGGCATATATGAAATTATTACATAATATTTTTTGCTTAGAATGTTCCTGTTTAAACTCATTTTTTCTGTGTTGTCAACAACATCTTTTGCATAGTCATATAGGTTTTTTTGCTTTGTTAATTCATAATATGCTGCATCTATCTCTTTTTTAGTGTATGTATCGTCTTGTAACATTTTATTATATTCATATAGTTTTCTATTATATTGTTCTTCTATTGCATCTACTCTTGTTCTATATTCGCGTATACTTTGTTCCAAGTTAATTGTTCTTGTTTGTATATAAATTTGTATTGGATGCCTTAGAGTATTTAAGAATTGTTGAAAGCCTTCTTCAACTGATACTTTTTCTATTTCTGACATTAAATCATAATTTATTCCTTGACATTCTACCACCATTACAAATCTTTTTCCATTTTTTTGCACAATCATATTATCTTCTACTTTATCAAATTCCATAAAATCAAATATTGATTGTTTATTATATGCTAAACTTGGTGTTGATTTTCTATTTTCTTTTTTTGTTTTAGTTTCTTTTGTTAATTTTTCTGATTGTGGTGTTACCTGTTTTTTTGGTTTTATTTTTATTTTTAAAATTAAATATATAAACACTAATACTATCAATAATGCAATCATTGCAGATAAAACCATTACTAATAATTGAGTTAGTCCATTTGCCTCCATTTTATTTTCCTCCTTCTTCTTTTGTTTTTTGATTTTCTTCCGTATTGTCTTTGTCAAATACATATATTTTTCCTTTTTGCATTTTAAATTTTAGATATCTTTTTATTACTTCGTCTATATTTTCTCCTCCTGTTTTTTTTGTAAATTCAAATGCATTTGTATCTGGAACTTTAAAGGTTGCAATAATGAACCCTAGCCCTCCTAAAACTACTACAAATATTAGGCCTATACCACTCATATTTATCATAGAAAGTAAGAACCTAATAACTAAACCAATTCCTGCTCCTATTGCTGTGTAAATTAAAGCTTTTGTAGAAAATACAAATAAAATTCTTCCTTCTCCTTTTACATCTCTAGGTATGTTATAGCTGTTCATTTTGCTTCCTCCTTTTTCCTTTTTTATTTTTTGTCCCATTATCACTTAATATCATTATAACAAAAAAACGCAAAAAATGTAACATTTTTGCGTTTTTTTTTTCAATTTTTTTTAAAATTTAATATATTTGTAATATTTTTGTCATAAAAGCAGGTATTTTTATCCCTTTTTCACTACTTTTGAGTTTCTTTTTATACACTTTTTGTGTAAATTACTTTACTGCTGGTGTATATTGAGAACCAGAATTTGGATCAACTGATTTAGTATTTGCTAAACCATTAAAGAAATCGTATGCTATTTGTGCAAATACTGATGCGGCAAATATTAGTGCTGCACCTATTATGTATGGCATAAATGTCTTTTTATATTCTGCTTTTTCTTCTGCACTACCCATCATATATTTTATACCAATTACTGTTAAAATTATTACTGATAGTACAACACCTACTGTTTGTAGTATCCCTACTATTTTTTTACCTGCACTGGTTATTTCTCCTGACTCTATAGATTTTGATGCTGTAATTGAAGATGGTTCTAGTGCCATAACAGTAGTTCCAATTGTTGAAATAAACATAAATACAAGTAATATAACACTTATTATTTGTTGCATTTTTTTCATTTTTACATACATAGTATTCCCCTCCTTATTTCCAAACTTAATTGCAATATATTTTTTCTTTTTAAAAGCACCAAGAAAATCCAAATTTCTCTTGGTGCTTTTTTGGTTTTTTCTTTTACTTTGCTCTAGCAAACATTATTATTTTCCTGCTGCTGTTGCAGTATCTCCTAATCCAGTAAAGAAATCGTATGCTACTTGTGCAAATACTGATGCGGCAAATATCAATGCTGCACCTATTATGTATGGCATAAATGTCTTTTTATATTCTGCTTTTTCTTCTGCACTACCCATCATATATTTTATACCAATTACTGTTAATATTACTACTGATAATACAACACCTACTGTTTGTAGTATTCCTACTATTTGTTTACCTGCATCTGTTATTGTTTTAGTTTCTTTTGGTGATGTTGCTGTAATTTGATTTGGTGATGGTACAGCAAAAACTATAGTATTTACAAAAGAAATTAACATCATTGAAATCATTATAATACTAACTATTTTTTGTACTGTTTTTACATTCATTTTTATTCCCCCCTTTTGCATATTAATCATTAAATATTATTAAAGAAATCGTATGCTACTTGTGCGAATACTGATGCTGCAAATATTAATGCTGCACCTATTATGTATGGCATAAATGTCTTTTTGTATTCTGCTTTTTCTTCTGCACTACCCATCATATATTTTATACCAATTACTGTTAATATTACTACTGATAGTACAACACCTACTGTTTGTAGTATCCCTACTATTTTTTTACCTGCATCTTCTATTGTATCACTTGAAACAGATGTATCTGCTTCTATTGAAGATGGTTGAGGTATTGCAAAAACTACTGTACTAACACATGAAATCATCATTACTGCAAGTAACATTGCGCAAATTACTTTTGACATTATTTTCATATTCATGACTATTCCTCCTTTTTATTTATATATTCTACTCCATTATTTGGAAAATATTAAAAACTCACTTATTCTCTTATATTTTAACATATTATTTTAATTTTTGCAAGTATTATCATGCAATTTGTTTTACTATGCCATATATAAGCTGTGGTAAGAAGGTTCCTGCAAATAAAATTGCTACACCTATAATGTATGGCATCAAGCTTTTTTTGTATTCTGCTTTCTCTTCTACACTTCCTGCCATATATTTAATTCCAAGCGCTGTTAATATTATTACAGATAATATTGTGCCAATTATTTGTAACCACCCTAAAAGGACTCCTACTTTACTTTTTAATTTTGATGACTCTGTTTGCGTTTTTTTATATTCATTTAAATCACCTAAATCGCCTGTTACACTTGCTACTTTTATTCCTGTACTTGTAACTCTTTCACTTGCATATACATATTGAAAACTGCTACACAATATTGTTATTAAAAATGCTATTTGCATTATTTTACATACTATTTTCATACCATATCACTCCCCTTCTTCCGTGTTAAATATTTTTCTCATATATATGCCTACATCTGGTCTAAAATTGTTAGCACTAATTTCCATATACCAAATGAGCCAAATATTACTACACATGCAATTACATATACTCCCAACATTTTCTTTACTTCCGCTTTTTGATCTAAACTTGATAACATAAATTTAATTCCTAATACTGCTGCAATTATTACTGCTGCCACAATTCCTACTTGAAAAAACATGTTATATATATATGACATTATATATTTAAATCTTTCATTATCTATTGCATTATTATTTCCACTTTGTGCAAATTTTTCTGAATTTCCTATAATTTCCTCTAATATATCTCCTTCTGTTTGTTGTCTATCTGAGCTTGTCCTTTCTGGAGAATGATAAATCGGAACATTAGTTGCAGCACGTCCTGATAAATCTCCATATCTTTTTGTTGCCTTGTCAACTTCATCTTCGTTTAATTCTATTTTATTGCCATTTTTGTCTTCTCCTCCATCGCCTTGTGCTATATGTACATTTTCTTCACTAGCAAGAGTTAAAACTTCATTCCATAACAATCTTTTAGGATCATTTTCTCCAAGTTTTGAAGTAACTTGTTTTTCTATCTCACTAGCCCTGTCCAAATATGCATTCATTTTTGGCAATCTTTCGTTTCCATATTCTTCTTCTGTCTTGTTAATTAAATCTCTTACTTCATTAAAATTATGCTTCATATCTTCACTAAATGCCTTGATATAATCTTCTAACTCATCTGTTTTTTCATCTTTTAAATTTATATGTGGTCCACCATCATCTTCAGTTATAAATTTTTCCATCAATTCTCTTCTTTTTTCAGCAATATTTGCTTCAGTTGGTTCTATCCCACTTTTTTTTAATTCATTTATGGCATCATCTCTGCGACATGCTTCTAAAAGAGCATCTTCACATTTTTTTAGCCAACCAACTTCACCCATTGCTTCTTCACAAGCTGCATCAGCTTTCTTTCTTAATTCTTCTAATGTTGCTGCAAAACTTCTATTACAAAAACTTATTGCTATTATAAATATTAAAATTATCATTATATATTTATTTGCACATTTCTTCATTTACTTCACCTCTTATTTTGTTAATTATCACTTCTATATATAGTATACTATAAAAATTTGCAAATGTCTAGAAAAAAGCTATGTTCATTTACAATTTTCTCTCTTATTATATATTTTTTTCATTTTATCATCATATTTATTTTATTGTATTTGAAAAAAAAAATCAAGTTGTCAACCATTTTTTATGCTTTATAGTGTAAAAATGGTCGACAACTCGACTTTTTATATTTTTTGGCGGAGATGAGAGGGTTCGAACCTCCGCGCCGTGTTACCGACCTAACTGTTTAGCAAACAGTCCCCTTCACC
>CANRBU010000007.1 GCA_947628925.1 uncultured Clostridia bacterium
CCTAATTTTAAAGTGTCTATATATTGTTTTGCCTCTTCTAAAGCTAGTTTTCTGCAATTTAATAATATTCCATAACTTCTATATACCTTGTCCTCTAAATTTATTCCATCTTTTGCTAAAAATTTTCTTACTTCTCTTTCTTGTTCCATTACTTTTTGAGTTATTACTTGAATTCCTTGAATAATTTCATTTTCTGTAACTCCTATAGTTTTAGAATTTGAAATTTCATAAACTTCTTGATTACTTTCTACTGCTTTAATATTTACCTCAAAATTGCTTAGAGCATCAAAGATTGCTCTTATATTACGCGTTTGTGCTAAGCCTGAAAGTTTTAGCATAACTGATGCTTTTAAGCCTGTACCACAATTATTAGGATATGATGTCAAATATCCATAATTTTTGTTTTTACTAAACTTAAATACTTCATCAAGTTTTTTATCTAATTCAATTGCGTATTTCAAAGTATTTTCTAATTCTAATCCACTACTAAAAACTTGAATTTTTAAATGGTCTTCTTCATTTAATAATATACAAATATTTTCTTCATCATTTAATAAAATGCTATTTGTTCCAACTCTATTTTTCGCAAATTGAGGTGTGATTAAACCTTTTTCAACTAAACTTTGTTTTGTAAGTTCATCCATGTCTGATAATTTAAAAAATTGCAATCCAAAACCAACAGCATATAATTGTTCTTGAATTTTGTCATGAAATTCTTTTATTTCTTCTTTTGTTTTTAGAAAAAATGGGTATCCTGCTATATTTCTTGAAAACCTAATTCTTGTACTAAGTACAACATCTGAATCTTTTCCACTTTGTAAATACCAGTTCATTTAACAATCCTCCCTTTTTTGTTGTTTTTTTATTTCATCTCTTAATTTTGCTGCATCTTCATATCTTTCTTCTTTAATTGCTTCTTTTAGTTGTTTTTCCAAATTTTCTAATTTGCTCTCTTTTACTTCTTCTTTTTTTGGTTTTTCTTTTTTTAATTCTACTTGTTTTTCAGAAATTTCGCCTAACCTTCCAGTATGTCTATTAGCTCCTTGCATCCTTTTTAAAATTGGGTCTAATCTGCTTTCAAAAGTTTCATAACAATCTGGGCATCCTAATCTTCCACTATTTACAACATCATCAAAACTTAATCCACATGTTTTACAAGTTACATCTTTTACTTCATTTAATAACATTGGGAAATCTTCAAAAATTCCTCCAAATAAGCTAGGAAAATCTAACCCCATATCAAAATTCATATTGTCTGTAATTCCTAGTTCTCTACTACATTCCTCACATAAATGCATTTCTCTTTTTACTCCATTGATATTTTCTGAATAACGTACATTTGCTTCTCTTTGTTTACAATTTTCACACAACATAATTAAATCCTCCAATCCATATTTATTAACATATTTTTAAAAATTCTTGCTCGAACTTCATCTTTAATGTTATTTTCTAGTTTTAAAACATTATCACTTGTTGCTACTTTTAACAATCTTGCCTGTTCTTCATCTAATAAACCATATGACAGCAAATCAGAAATCAT
The DNA here is from genome assembly GCA_947628925.1 of uncultured Clostridia bacterium. Taxonomy (GTDB): domain Bacteria; phylum Bacillota; class Clostridia; order TANB77; family CAG-508; genus CAG-269. The sequence goes on from CANRBU010000007.1 coordinate 1,541, forward strand.
GATTTCAGAATCCATTCCGAGATATTCTATCTCCAATTTGCTCTGCATATTCGAAGAATAAATCATCTTCATTAAATAATTTTTTCTTAATGATTATACTTCCTCCGCCTCCTCTTTTACTTTCCACATAATATCCTTGTGTTGGTTTAAAACGTGTTGATATTACATAATTTATTTGTGATGGTACACAATTAAATTTATGTGCAAGTTCGTTTCTTTGAAATTCTACTTCGTCATGTTCACTTTGTTCTAACATCTCTTTAATGAATTGTTCGATAATATCTGATATTCGCATTTCGTCACCTCTTTTTATATTTATTGGTCAAATTCTGTTTTTTGACTTTGACTTTCTTTGACCTTCATATTTATTATACTATTTTCTTTTAGTTTTTCAAAGAGCATTTTTAACTATTTTTACTGTTTTTATGACATTTTTGTCTTGTTTTTTGATATTTTCTTCTTTTTTCTCGTTTTTTTATTCTTTATCATCTTTTTTTGTCATGTTGTCTAATTCCTCTGCCCTCTCTTTTTGTTTTGCTGGTGGTATCCATGCAAAATAGCTAGAAACAAATTCCCCATATTCGGTTGCATCTTCACCTATTTCGTAATTTATCTTCTTATTTTTCTTCTTCATAAAATCCCTTCTTCTTTAATTTTTATAATATATTTATGGACAAAACTTGTATATTTTATACCTAGTTGCATATACATTTTTTAGATAATTATTTTTTGAGGTGATGCTCTTATATGCATATTTTTATAATCAAATTAAGAAGAAATTTTTTTGCAATTTTGTTTTTAATGTTTTCAGTTTGTTTATTACTGTTTTCTAAAAATAATTTGCCAGCTATAAAAAACGGTTTAACTCTTTGGGCAACTTCTGTTGTTCCTTCATTATTTCCTTTTTTTGTAGCAACTGAATTATTAATGCATACAAATATTGTTAATTTTTTCAAGCGTATTTTTAGTTCTTTTATGAGACCTATTTTTAATGTAAATGGTGAAGGTGCTTTTGGATTTATTATGGGGTTAATTAGTGGATATCCTGTTGGTGCTAAAATTGCTTGTGAATTTAGAAAAAATAATATCTGTTCAAAAGAAGAATGTGAAAGGTTACTTAGTTTTACCAATAATTCTGGTCCTCTTTTTATTGTTGGTACAGTTGGCATTAGTATGTTTGGTAGCACTACAATTGGTCTTTTGCTTCTAGTTACTCATGTTCTAGCAAGTTTGACTGTTGGATATATTTTTCGCTTCTGGAAAAAATCTTCTGATGTAAATACTTCTTCTCAAATTAGACCTAAAAAGCAAAAACAAATTGAAAATTTAGTATGTTTTAATAATTTAGGTGAAGTTATGAGTGAAGCAATTAATAATAGTGTAAAAACAGTTATTATGATTGGTGGGTTTGTTGTTGTCTTTTCTAGCATAATTTCAATTTTAAAAGCAAGCGGATTAGTTGATAATGTATATATTCTTGGACTTTTAGAAATTACTAATGGAATTTCTGCTATTTCTAGTTTACATGTAAAAAATATTTCTTTTGGAATTGTTTTTTCTGCTTTTTTATTAGGCTTTGGTGGCATTTCTATATTGCTTCAAGTTTGGAGTATCATTTCAAAAAGTGATTTATCTATAAAGCCATATATTTATGGTAAACTACTACATGGAATAATTTCTGCGTTTTATACTTTTATTGCTATTTGGTTTTTTCCTTTTTTAAATTTTAATTTATAATGTTTGTTTTGTAGTTATATTTTTTATGTAGTAGAATACAATTTTAGTGGATACAAATTATATTTATTAGAAAGGATTGGTCAAAATGGAAATGGATTATAATGATATGAGTGAAATGTATAAAGATCCGATGTTTAGCCCTATGGCACAATATGAGCAAGCATATAGTTATTATAGATATTTATGCATGCAGATGGATTATAAAATTAAGTGTAAAGAATATGAGAAAATGTGCGGTAGACAGTAATAATTTTTAATACGATAATGGTTTATTTAGCATAGAGATAAAAAGCATATATATGTTTTTTATTTATAAAATGTCTCGACTCAATACGATATATAAGAAAATCTAATCCCCTTTTATGGCACCCTTCCACGGCAAGCGTGAACTCTTTCCATAAAAGGGAATAAGATTTTCTAATACATCTCCAATCGTATTCGACGTTTTATGCATAAAAAAATATATATGCTTTTTTAGCAAGTTTCAGCCAACCATTATTTTGTTAAAAATTTTTATAAATTTATTTACTTTTTTTGACAAATCATATAAAATAAAGATATAAATTTTAAAAATTTGGAAACAATAAGAAAAAAGTGAGGGAAAAACAAATGAAAAACAAAAATGAATTATCATACAAGGACTTGAAAATGACTTGTGATGAGTCTTTATTCAATTTTGATACAACCCAAGAATTAGAGGACATTCACACAGGAATTGGACAAGAGCGTGGTATTAAAGCATTAGAATTCGGCCTTCAAGTTGATGTTAAAGGTTATAACCTTTATATAGAAGGTCCATCTGGCATTGGAAAAACCATGTATACAAAAAATTATTTAGATAAATTATCTGCAAAACAAAAAATTCCTTGTGATTGGTGCTATATATATAATTTCAACAACCCAAACAGTCCTATTGCAGTATCTTTGCCAGCTGGACAAGGTAAAGAATTCAGAGATAATATGGACGGTTTTATTAAAGAAATAAAAAAAGATATAAAAAAGACCTTTAATGCTGATGATTTTGAAAAAGAAAAAACATTAATTAAACAAGAATTTGAAGATAAGCGTTCTGCCCTTTTAAATAAATTAAGTCAAGATGCTTTAAAATATAATTTTCAAGTAAAATCATCACAAAATGGTATTTATATGATGCCTATTATAAATGGTAAAGTTGTTGAAGAAGAAGAATTTAGAACATTAGATGATGAAGTTAGAGAAAAATATGAAAAACTATCTACTATTGTTCAAGATCAAATAATGACTGTAATTGGTCAAATTAAAGAAATTGAACGTCAATCTGATAAAAAAATATCAGAATGGCAATCAAACATAGCTCTTCTAACAGTTAGTGCACATATTAACTTTTTGAAGAATAAATATAAAAGAAACAAAAAAATAAATAACTTTTTAAATGATGTAAAACAAGATGTTTTAAAAAATGTTTCTTATTTCTTAGAAGAAGATAAGGTTCCTCAAAATCAGCCTCAACCTGTACCTCCTGCTATGCAAAAAAGTGATCCTTCTTTAAATTACCGTGTCAATTTATTTATTGATAATTCAAAATTAGAAGGTAGCCCTGTTATTATGGACTCTAATTATTCTTATCATAATATTTTTGGAGCCTTAGAATATGAAAACTATTATGGTGCTTTGAAAACTGATTTTACTATGCTAAAGCCTGGCTTACTTCACCAAGCAAATGGTGGTTATATTATATTCCAAGCTAAAGATTTATTAGCTTCTCCTGCTTGTTATGAAGCTTTGAAAAAAGCTTTGCGTGTTAAAGAACTTGGAATTGAAGGCTTACCAGAGCAACGTTCATCTATGGTAATGATTTCTTTACGACCTGAGCCAATACCATTAGATTTAAAAGTTATTTTAATTGGAAATTCTCAAATTTATCAAACATTGTTAGCAATGGATGCTGATTTTAAGAAACTTTTCAAAATTAAAGTAGAATTTGAAGATGATGCACCTTTAAATGGTGAAAATATAAATAAATTAGCCCGTATTATTCATGGTTTTTGTGAAAGAAGTGAACTTCCTCATTTAGATAGACATGCAATGGCAAAACTAGTTGAATATTCTTCTAAAATTGCTGGAAGCCATAGCAAAATTTCTACTAGATTTGATGACTTAATTGAAATTGTTGGTGAAGCTGCTACATGGGCAAAAATTGAAAGATCTAAACTTGTTACAGAAAAATATATGGAAATGGCAGTACAAGAACGAATTAACCGTGTAAAAAAATATGATTCAAAATATATGGAAATGATAAGAAATGAATCTTTATTAATAGACACTTCTGGTAAAAAAGTAGGAACTTTAAATGGCTTAACTGTTATGACTATTGGAAATTATACTTTTGGTAAACCTGCTAAAATTACAGTAAATACTTATACAGGCAAAAGTGGTGTTGTAAATATTGAAAGAGAAGTTGAACTTTCAGGTTCTTCTCATTCAAAAGGTGTTCTTATTTTAACTGGATATTTAGGAGAAATGTTTGCACAAGATATCCCTCTTTGTTTAACAGCTAGTATCTGTTTTGAACAATTATATAATGGTGTTGATGGTGATAGTGCATCTAGTACAGAATTATATGGATTACTATCTAGCCTTTCTGATATACCTATTAATCAATCTATTGCTGTAACAGGTTCTGTAAATCAAAAAGGTCAAATTCAGCCAATTGGTGGTGTAAATGAAAAAATAGAAGGTTATTTCCAAATTTGTAAAATGAGAGGTCTTGATGGCTCACATGGTGTTATGATTCCTGTTCAAAACATTGATAATTTACAACTTTCTGATGAAATATTAGAAGCAGTTAAAAATAAACAATTCCACATTTATTCTGTTTCTACTATTGAAGAAGGAATTGAAGTATTAACAGGCGTTCCTGCAGGTAAAAAAGATGCATCTGGACACTTCCCTGCAGGTACAATAAATGATTTAGTTTATCAAAAATTAAAACATTATGCTGAAATTGTTTACAATAAAAAATAATATTTAAAGCGGCGTAAATAAATACGTCGCTTTTTAAAAAATATTTTTTAAATTTAAGTCATTTTTTTCTTCAATATGTTTTAAAACAAAAATGCTATTATTTAGTTGATTTAAAGCTTCTTCCGAATCTTGCTTTTTAGCATAACTTTCTAACCCAGTCAAACCAGATTCTATCTTTTCTAATTCATTATGTTCAATATAGTATGCAAGTTTATCATAACGATTATCCCATTTTTTGCTTATTTCTTCAATTTGTTTTTCTACATCTTCCCAATTAATGGTATTATCTTCTTGCTCTATTATTCCTTTTAAATTTTTTAAGTCAGACGATAGTTCTGTAACACTTTCTTTAGTATATCCTTGTGTAATATTATTTCCTAATACTATACTAATGATAATTATTAATGATATTATCACTTCTTTATACATTTTATTCTCCCTCTTGTTTTTTAGATTTTTTTTGACAAAAGATTTGTTCTTTTCCGTCATAAGTAACCACTAAAGCCTCTTCTGGCTTCATGTTAAATTTTTCAACTTGTTTTTTTAGCCATTCATAATTTTTACCTATTTTTTGCAAATTGTCTTCCATTACTTTCCCATCTACTACCAAATCATATGGTATTCCTTCATATTCTGGTGTAATATTAAAATCTTCTGGAATTGTGTTTCTTTTTTCTGGTTTTTGTATAACAGTTATTTGCCCACTTGTTTCTAGTATTGCATATTCCACATCACCTAAATTCATAATATTATTCCCTCTTAAACGTTCTTGCAATTCATTTATTGTAAACCTTTCTTTTTTTAGTGCGTTTTCATCAATTTTTCCTCTATAAATTAAAATTCGTGGCTTTCCACAAATTATTTCTCTTGCACGTATACTTTTCATGTTCAATATAGAAATAAATAAATGCATTAACAATAATCCTAAAATTGGAACAATTCCATTTCCAATTGGAATTCCTGTTTCTGTCATTGGTATAGATGCTAAATCTGCTATCATAATAGAGATTGCAAGTTCAAATGGTTGTAATTGCCCTATTTCTCTTTTCCCCATAAACCTCATTACAATCAAAACAACAATGTATAAAATAATGGCTCTAAAAAATGTTATTAACACTGAATTTTCACCTCATATTTAATTTTCTCAAAAAAAATTTTTTTATACTGTTTTAATGAATAAATATTTTTATCTTGACCATAATAATTTTAGAGCCAATATATGAAAATTTATATTTTAAAATTTTTTTGGCCAAGGAGGTATTCATCATGTCAAATGCTGAATCAAACACAAACAGTGGTACTTCAACTGTGTGGCAAATAGTTGGTAGACTTATTGGTGCTGCAGTTGTTTTAGCTATTACTGCTTTCTTTACACCCGGATTTTCTATCAATAATATATGGACCTTAATAATTGCTGCTATAGTATTAACAGTAATTGATTATTTAGTCGTTAAATTTACTGGTCTACATGCTAGCCCATTTGGTAAAGGTTTTGTCGGCTTTGCATTAGCTGCTGTTACATTATATGTAACACAATTTTTTGTAGCTGGATATACCATTTCTTGGATGGCTGCAATTATTGGTGCTTTAATCTATGGTGTTATTGATTACTTTATACCTGGTAATCAAAATATGTAGTATTTTATATACTATAATGTAAAAAGGTTAAAATTTTGCCGTTTTTGCAAAGTTTTAACCTTTTTATGTTATATCTTATTTACTATTTCATTTTGATTTTTATAAATGCTTTTTTCAGGTATAACACCTCTAACAGATGACAATGGGTATATATTAGTTTCTCTACCTATTACTGTTCCTGGGTTTAAAACACTACCACAGCCAACTTCTACATTATCACCTATCATTGCACCTACCTTTTTTAAATTTGTTTCAATTACTTCATTTGTTTTGTAATTTTTTACTACTACAAGTTTTTTATCTGATTTTACATTTGATGTTATAGCTCCTGCACCCATATGAGATTTATACCCTAAAATAGAATCTCCTACATAATTATAATGTGGGACTTGCACATAATCAAATAAAATTACATTTTTAAGTTCTGTTGAATTTCCAACAACTGCATTTTTCCCAACAACTGCATTTCCACGAATAAAAGCACAATGTCTAATTTCTGCACCTTCACATATAATTACTGGTCCTTTTATATATGCTGTCTTTGCAATAGTTGCTGTTTTATGAACCCATACATTTTCTTCTATTTCGTTATACTCTTCCTTTGGCAATTTTTTTCCTAACTCTAAAATGTATTCACCAATTTTAGGTAACACTTCCCATGGATATGTTACATTTTTAAAAATATCTATTGCTATAGTATTTTCCAATGAATATAATTTTTCTATTTTACATGAATCCATTTTTATTACCAGTCCTTTCTGTCTATAATACAGCCAAAATTATAATTATTTTTCAACCTTTTTCCAAAATTTTTCATATAGTTCTTTCGCTGTTTTTGGGCTATCAATACCTTCTTTATTTTTTACAGGTGCGAAATCATCTTCTCTTTTTCCCCTAAGAATTGCAATATCATCAAAAAATGGAAATGCATCAAATATAAATGATTCGAACTTATAGGCATTTAAATCTTGTGGTATAATTTCTTTCCCTGTTTCATCTAAATATGCATTTTTCTTTAATGCTTTATGATAAATTAGAGGTTCTTTACTTATTTTTTCTACTGCTTCTATTGTAAACAAATTACACATAATATGTGATTCACCATATTTTAATTCTCCTGAGCTACTTATTTCTTCTGCCATTTTTTCTGGAAGTTCTGAATATTCTATAACCTTTGGATGACCATTCATCTTGCAAAATACTCCTACTTTTTCTTTAGGGCTTGCTTTCGGTATTGATTTTGATGCAATTTGAACATTTTGTTCAATTGCTAACCCTAGTAGTGTGGTATCTACCATTTTTAAAAGTACATTATCTACACCACCAATAAATACCCATTTTATTCCACGTTCTTTCATGTTTGCCAAAGCTCCACTAGTTCTAAGTGATGTAAATGTTCCGCCATTACCATCTGATGCTAATTTGATTAATTTATTTTTTCCAATTAATAATTTACCATTATGGTCAATTAATGGCAATTCACCTTGTTTAAATAAAATAACACTATTTTTGTCATATCCAAAATATGAATGTTTTTCTAAAAATTCTTTTGTTTCATCATGATTTTGTTGGCTAGTCATTATGTACCAAGGTATAACTACTCCGTATTTTTTATTTGCTTCTTTTAAATTGTCTATTAATATTTCAAAAAGATATTTGCCTTTTCCATACACATCTAATTTAAAAGTACCTTTAGGTCCTGGATGTTCTAACCTAGTTCCTTGCCCACCAGCCATTGTTACAACTGCATATTTGCCTGATGAAACTATCCTTGCTCCTAATTCATCTAATTGTTCTTTCTTACTGCTGCCTAGTTTTTGTTTATCAAAATAAGATATTTCTTCAATTTTATTTTCTTTTATTTCTACTGTCTTTTTTGTACTATCATATAATTCTTTCATCTGTGCAAAGTCTATTGATAATATTTGATTTTCTAATAGTTCTCTCTCTTTTTCATTTAGGTTGTTCATAAATTTTATAATATGAGCTTGGTTATGTTGTTGTAAGAGCTCTTCGGCTTGCTTAGACTTTTCTATACTCATATGCTTCATTCCCTTCGGTAATCTATTATATATATATTATTCCATTTTTAATTTTTTGATATTGTATCATATATACTTTTTTTTTTCAAGCTTTTGATATTGTATCATATCTATATTTTTTTTTCAAGTTTTTTCACAAACTTGTCATATCGCTTTGCTGTTCTCAATATACTTTAATAAAGCAATTTGTACAAACAGGTGCTAAGGGTGTTTGTGCTTTAGAAAGGAATGTGATTTACAAATGGAAAATACCAAATTATATGAAGACATAGCTAAAAGGACCGATGGGGATATATATGTTGGGGTGGTTGGTCCTGTTAGAACTGGTAAATCTACTTTTATTAAGAATTTTATGGATTTACTAGTTATTCCCAATATTGATAATAATTACAAAAAGGAACGTGCAAAAGATGAATTACCGCAAAGTGCTGGCGGAAAAACTATAATGACAACAGAGCCAAAATTTGTACCTAATGAAGCAGTGGAAATTACTTTAGATAATAATTTAAAATTCAAAACTAGGTTGGTTGATTGTGTTGGATATTTAGTTGATAATGCAATTGGATATTTAGAAAATGATATGCCTCGAATGGTAAAAACTCCGTGGTCTGATGATGAAATGCCTTTTGAAAAAGCTGCAGAAATTGGAACAAAAAAGGTAATTGAAGAACATTCTAGTATAGGAATTTTAATGACAACAGATGGTTCTATTACAGATATTCCTAGGTCAGATTATGTTCAAGCAGAAGAAAGAGTTGTTAGAGAGCTTAAAGCTTTGAAAAAGCCTTTTGTTATTATTTTGAATTCTTATGATCCAAATTCTCCTGATACCATACAAATGGCAGAAAATCTTTCTGAAAAATATAAAACTAGTGTTATCCCTTTAAATTGTGCAAATTTAACTTTAGAAGATATTAATACTATTTTCTCTAAAATTTTATTTGAATTTCCTGTAGAACGCCTTGCAATTAAATTTCCTAAGTGGGTAGATGGATTAGATTTTAAACATCAATTAAAAAGTGAATTACTTCAAGAAATTCGAGATGCTTTTAATGACGTAAATGTATTAAAAGATGTATCTAGTTGTGTAAATAAAATTGCAAAAACTGAAATTATTGAAAATACATCAATTCAAGATATACAGCTTGGTTCTGGTTTTGTAAATATAAAAATAGATTTGAAAGAAGAATTATTTTATACTGTTCTTTCTGAAATTACAGGTGTAGAAGTGGAAAACGAAGGAGATTTATTTAGTATTATAAGTAACTTGTCTTCTACTAAAAAGCGTTATGATAAAATTGCTTTTGCTTTAGATGAAGTAGATAGAAAAGGTTATGGTATTGTAACACCTTCTATTGATGAATTGGAATTAGCTGAACCTGAAATGGTAAAACAAGGTTCTAGGTTTGGAGTTAAATTAAAGGCAACTGCACCTTCTATCCACATGATAAAAACAAATGTAACAACAGAAGTTTCACCTATTGTTGGTTCTGAAAAACAGTCAGAAGAACTAGTAAATTACTTATTATCTGAATTTGAAAGTGATCCTAAAAAAATATGGGAATCAAACATCTTTGGAAAAAGCTTACATTCATTAGTAAATGAAGGTTTACAAACTAAATTATCTAAAATGCCAGAAGAAGCACAACTTAAATTACAAGAAACTCTAGAACGTATTGTTAATGAAGGAAGTGGCGGATTAATTTGCATCATTTTATAGTTATTTTACTTTTAAAGGAATTATCAATTTTATGATAATTCCTTTTTACAACATTACAAATTTTGACGTCTTAATTGTCCACATGCAGCTTCTATATCTGATCCTAATTCTCTTCTAATTGTAGCTACTATACCATGGTTATTTAGGTAATCTCTAAATTTCATGATATTTTCATTACTGGATTTTGTATACATTCCATGTTCAATTTTATTTATTGGAATTAGATTTACATGGCATAACATACCTTTTAATAATTTTACTAATTCTTTTGCATCTTCTAGATTATCATTATTATCTTTTGCAAGTGCATATTCAAAAGAAATTCTACGGTTTGTTTTTTCTATATAATCTTTACAAGCTTGCAAAAGTTCTTCTATTGGATAACTATCATTCACTGGCATCATAGAACTTCTTTTTTTGTTATTTGTTGCATGTAAAGATATTGATAAAGTACATTGTATATTTTCTTCAGCTAATTTATAAATTTTAGGAACTAATCCACTTGTTGATACACTAATATGGCGCGCACCTATATTTAAGCATTTAGGGTGGTTAATTAGTCTAATTGCTTTTACTACATTGTCATAATTATCTAAAGGCTCCCCTATTCCCATGAAAACAACATTTGATACAATAATGTTTGAATCTTGTTCTACTGCTATAATCTGTTCTACAATTTCACCTGCTGTTAAATTCCTAACAAACTGTATTCCAGTAGAAGCACAAAATTTGCAACCCATTTTACAACCAATCTGTGAAGATATACAAATACTATATCCATGGTGATATTCCATTAAAACAGTTTCAATTGCATTTCCATCTAGCACATCAAATAAATATTTTTTTGTACCATCTTTTGATTCTTGTTTTTTAATAATATTGTAATTACACATTGTATAATTTTGTTTTAATTTTTCTCTTAATTCTAAAGATAAGTTCGTCATTTCATCAAAATTCTTTACTTTTTCTTGATATAACCATTGGAAAATTTGCTCTGCACGAAATGGTTTTTCTTGCAGAGCTTTCATTTCTTCTTTTAATTCATCTAAGCTGAAATCTTTAATGTTTTTCATATATAATCTCATTCCTTCTTATTTTTTCATTTTGCAATTTTATACTAAATCTTCACCGAATTTTTCTAATTCCTTTTCCATATTTTCATCTGGTGTCCACACACATTTAAAGCCTTCGTTTACTACTTCAAATCCACAATTTTGTAAGTATTCTGAAATTTGCTTTACTGCTTCCCCACTCCAGCCATAACTTCCAAATGCACATGCTTTTTTATTCTTCAATTTCATACCTTTAATCATTTCTAATATACCTGCAATAGAATGTAGATATCCATTATTTACTGTTGGTGAACCTACTAATATCATTTTAGATTTAAATACTTCTGTTAAAACATCTGTCTTATCATTTTTTGCTGTATTCAATAACTTAACTGTTACATTTTTATCCTTTTTTTCAATTCCTTTTGCGATTGATTCTGCCATTTTCCTTGTGTCATTCCACATAGTATCATAAATAATTGTTATTTGATTTTCTTGGTAATTGTTTGCCCATTCTAAATATTTTGTTACAATTTGTGTTGGGTCTTTTCTCCAAATAAGTCCATGGCTTGGGCATATCATATTTATTGGTAAATTCATTGCTAATATATCATTTATTTTTTTGGTAGCTATCATACCAAATGGTGCTAATATATTAGCATAATATTTTAAAGCTTCACTATATAATAAATTTTGGTCTATTTCATCAGCATATAAGAATTTTGATGCTAAATGTTGTCCGAAACCATCACTACTGAATAAAATATTTTCTTTATCCATATATACAAACATTGTATCTGGCCAATGTAACATTGGTGCTTCAATAAATGTCAGTGTACTATCACCTAATTCTAATTTATCACCTGTTTTTACTACCTGGAAGTTCCAGTCTTTATGATATTGCCCTTTTATTGATTTTACTCCATTTGCTGTACAATAAATTGGTGTATTTTCTGGCATCTCGCGCATCAATTCAATCAATGCTCCTGAATGATCTACTTCTCCATGTAAAGCAATTACTGCAGATATATTTTTTAAATCTATTTCTTCTTTTAAATTTTTTACAAATTCTTTATCATAAGGTAACCATGCTGTATCTATTAGAACTGTTTTTTTGTCTCTTATTAAATAACTATTATATGATGACCCATTTACTGTTGTAAATTCATCACCATGAAATTTTTTTAATTCCCAATCTGTTTTACCTACCCATGTTACTTTATCTGTGATTTTTGTTGACATATTATCTCCTCCTTTTCTTTTCGTATTATATCATGTATGGATGTTTTTGGCAATCACTTTTTGTTTGCTATAACCTTTTTTGACAAATTCTACTAAAACTCTTCCTATTTTTTTTATTTTATGATACAATGGCTGCAGGAAGGAATGGTGTATTATGGAATTCAATAAATGTGCAAGATGTGGTAATTTTTATTTGTCAGAAGGGAATGTTTGCCCTAATTGTAAGACAAAAGATAGTTTAGAATTTTCTACTTTTAAAAATTATGTACAAGAAAACGGTTTAGGCGGAGGTATTGAAGATATTTCTGGCAAAACTGGTATTTCTGTTAAAAATATAAATCGTTTCTTAGGTTACGAAGGATTTGGAGAATATTCTGATAAATTAGGTAATATATCTTTAAAAAATGGAAAAATAGATACTTAGAGAGGTGTATATAAATGGAAAATGCTTTAGCTTTATTAAAAACACGTGGATATATTGAACAACTAACACATCCTGAAGAAATGGAAGAACTTTTTAGTAGCGGAAAATCTATTCCTTTTTATATTGGTACAGATCCTACTGCTGATAGTTTACATGTTGGTCATTTTGTTTCTTTAATGGTTGCTAGTCATTTACAAAAATGTGGTCATAAACCTATTATTTTAGTCGGTGGTGGTACTGCTTCTATTGGTGATCCTTCTGGAAAAACAGATATGCGTAAAATGTTATCTAGAGAAGATATTGATAAAAACGTAGAATCTATTAAAAAACAACTTGCAAGGTTTCTTTCTTTTGAAGGTGAAAATGCTGCCATTGTTGTAAACAATGCTGATTGGCTTTTAGATTTAAATTTTATTGATTTTATGCGTGATATTGGAAGTTTGTTTTCTATTAATCGTATGTTAGCTGCTGAATGTTATAAACAACGTTTAGAAACTGGTTTAACATTTTTTGAATTAGGATATATGCTTATGCAATCTTATGATTTTTTGCATTTATATAATACTTATGGTTGCAAATTACAAATTGGTGGTAATGATCAATGGTCAAATATAATTGGTGGTGTTGAATTAATTCGCAAAATTGGTAAAAATGATTCATTTGGTCTTACTTTTAAATTGCTTACAACTAAAGAAGGTAAAAAAATGGGAAAAACTGAAAAAGGTGCTTTATGGCTAGATGCTAATCGTGTTTCACCTTATGAATTTTATCAATACTGGAGAAATATTGATGATGAGAGTGTTGAAAATGTTTTATCTTTATTAACTTTTTTACCTATGGAAGAAGTAAAAAGACTTTCTAGTTTGAAAGATGAACAAATTAATGAAGCTAAAAAGGTTGCAGCTTTTGAGATTACTAAATTAATTCATGGTGAAGAAGAAGCAAAAAAAGCAGAAGAAGCAACAAATGCATTATTTAATGGTACTGGTTCTGCAGAAAATATGCCTTCTACTAAATTAGAAAATATGAATACTTCACTTGTAGATGCTCTTGTTTTAACAGGAATTGCTCCTTCAAAAGGTCAAGCTAGAACTTTAATTACTCAAAATGCTGTTAGTATAAATGATGAAAAAATATCTGATATTAATTATATTCTTTCTGAAAAAGATTTTTCAGACGGATTTGCAATACTAAAAAAAGGAAAGAAAATCTTTCATAAATTAGAAATTTAAAATTAAGGCATAATAATTTATTTTAAATTATTATGCCTTTTATCTACTCTTTTCAACTATTTCCACAATGTCTGAAATGTATTCCCCTATAACTGGTATATTTAAAGTAACTATTTTTTGCATAATTATAACAAGTATTGCTGTTATTACTGTTACACCTATGCCTATACCTATCCCTCTAAATATTCCTGCAAACAAATTGCGTTTTAGCATCTCTTTTTTATTTCCTAATAAATATGCAAGCTCATGAATATTACTTTGTTGTAAAGTGTTGTTTAATTTTTCAATTCCATGTTCTAGTAAGTTGTATTTTTCCTTTTTTATAAACATAAAAAATCCACCCCAATATATTATTAAGATGGATTTTTATTTAATTTTTATACATATTTCATTGTTTATTGTGTCAAATTAGCTGTGTTTTCCTGTATTCCTACAGTATTGTTTTCTATGTTGTTTTGCTCATCAGTAGTATTTGTTTGTTCTTTTTCTTCTTTTTTCTCTTGCTCTGCTTTCATGGTTTCTAGTGATTTTATTAAGTCTTGTAACCTTTTTATATCTTTTCCAACCATTTCCCAATCATCATTTCTGTTTGATTCAATTAAATTATTATTTGCTTTTATAATTGATTCAATTAAACCTTCTATATCTTCTGTGTTTTCAATTTCTATATCAACAGCATATGTTGACAATAAATTTGACAAAGCTTTATCTAAATTATCTCCTATTGCTACCTTATTTCCTGATGATACTACGATTTTTTTAAGTAATGGAATTGCTGACTCATTTAAACGTGTTTGATAAATTGGTTCCACATATAATATAGTGTTTTCTAGTGGTACAATTATCATATTTTTTGTAACTCTTGTTCCTGTAGTATTTAAAGTTTCAATTTCTTTTGATATTGCTTCATCTTGTTCTATTTGTTCTTCTAGTTGCATTGGTCCGACAACATTACTATCTTGTGAAAATTTATATATTCTTAATTTATTCTTTCCATTTTCTGAAGTACCTATCAAATAAGAAATTAAATTTTGCTTTTTGTTTGGTGTATAACTTTGTACTAATCCTAATTTTTCTTTATCATCTACCATTGTCATAATATAATATGGTTCTAAAATTGTTCCTGAACTTTGAGAAATCTTTGTGTTTTTATTTTTTGCAAAATCCCATATATCATCTGCTCTATATAAAATATCAGCTTTAGCATTATGATATGCTTTTATAATTTCTGCTTGTACTTTATATAAATATTCTGGATATACTAGATGTTCTATAATGTCTTCTGGCATCTCTTCTTGGAATAATTCAGGGTATAATGTGTTATATGCCATAATAATTGGATCTGTTTTATCTGTTATATAATATTTTATTGTTCCATCAAATGCATCAATTAATACTTTTACAGAATTTCTAATATAATTTATTTTTTGCTTTTTATTATTATATTCTATCATTGTATATTGTGAATATGGATAGTTTTCAGATATTGTATATGCATCTAATACCCACATTATTTTTCCGTCTTTTGTTACAACTGTATATGGTTTTTCATCATATAACAAATATGGCATTGCTTTTTGTGCTCTTTTTATAATGTTTCTGTTCATCAATATTTTGCTTTCTTCTGTTATTTCATTTGAAAGTACAAGATTAATATCTCCTTTTGTAATTGCTAAAATAAGTCTGTCAAGATAATTTAATTTTAGCCCTGCTTCCCCATTATAATTTGAACTATATTCTTCACCAGTTTCATCTGTGTAATCATATTCTTTTCTGTCTTTTGCATTTGTTGCAACTAAATTATCTGTTTCTAATCCATAATAAATTCGCTGTTCTGATGTTCCAAGTTTGTCATCATCTCCTTCTAATTCTTTTTGTAAATATGTAATCTCTCCTTTTTCTGTTACTTCTGTTGCAGATGTGACAATTTGCCCCATTCCATGTGTATATTCATATGTTTTATTTCCATAAGTTCTTCCTGAATTTACAATTTCTCGTGGTGCTACATATACTAGTTGGTTAGTTTCCCCTATTTTATACATTGCAAGATTTGCATTTCTATAAGAATAATATCCTGTACCACTTTGCTGTTCTGATAAAGTTGTTAATACAGCATCTTTTCTTACTAGTGGTAAATTTTGTATTAAATTTTCATTTTGTTTAACTTCAACATCTTTAATTGTTCCACTATAATTTAGACTTATTTCTTCTGTATTAATTCCATAAGCATTTACTGTACTTTGTATATTTTTTTCTATATATGTTTTTTCTTTATCAAGTTTATTGGCATTGACAAATATCAAGTCAAATACTACCATAACAACAAATAAGCCAACTAGATACATTGGTATAACAGCTAAACTCTTTAAAACTTTTGCAGTATTTTTTTGTTTGAAATATTTTACTGCTATAATAATTGAGAAAATAATTACAAATGCAAAAATAGTATATCCCCATCTTTTTACTGTTACATCTGTATAACTTGCTCCTGTTAATTCTAGATTATTCGTTACACCATCAAACCTAGTAGTTGCAGAATTTTCAATAGTTGCTATATTTCCAAACAATATATTTTGTGTATTTAATATTGTTACTAAGCCTAATAATATCGCTATGATTATTGTATTTCTGAATATCTTTTTTATAAAGCGACTTTCTCTAAGCATTTCTCCATCAATTCCATCAAAATATCTATTAAATACAATAATATAATATAAACCTGTATACACAGTTATTCCTATGACTATTAAAAATAAATATTGCATAACCGCTTCTATTAAAGGCTTTTGAAATATATAGTACCCTATATCTAATTGAAAGATTGGCTCTGTTTCGCCAAAAGATGCTTGTCCCATACACAAAAGAATTTTTTGTGTTAGTATGTTTGATAAAATTAAGCTTGTTACTGTTGCAATAATAAATGCCAGTGATTTATTTAAAAGTTTTGGCATTTCTTTCTTTTCTTTATCAAAAAATTCTTTTAAACCTTTTTTTATTCCTCTGTTTGTAAAATATATCATTATATAAATTATGATAAATATTGCAAACATAAGACTGTATTTTACTTGGCTATTTACAATAAATTCTTGTACATAAGCCTCTCCTAGTTCTTTATATTCTAAGTAATTTCCTCTTAAAAGAATAATACTTATTATTATGAAAAGGATTAGAAATATGCTTATAAAAGCTACTCTTCCGCATGTTATGCTTTACTTTCTTTTCTGGCAATATATTCACCTTCCTTTGTTTTATATAATTGCTTTAACAAAATCATCTGCATTGAATATTTCCATATCATCAATTTGTTCACCAACACCAATAAATTTGATTGGAATTTTGTTTTCTTCTACAATGCCTATAACTGCTCCACCTTTTGCTGTTCCATCTAGTTTAGTTAATACTAGTCCTGTAATATCTGCTTCTTCCTTAAAAGCTTTAACTTGGCTGATTGCATTTTGACCTGTTGCACCATCTATAACAAGCAAAACTTCCTTATCTGCATCTAACATCTCTTTATTGATAACTTTTTGTATTTTATTTAGTTCATCCATAAGATATTTCTTATTATGCAATCTTCCTGCTGTGTCAACAATTAAAACATCTGCATTGCTTTCTTTTGTTTGTTTTATTGCGTCATATACAACTGAAGCAGGATCTACTCCTTCTTCTCTTTTTACAATTGTTGCACCTGCACGGTTTGCCCATATTTCTAGTTGTTCTACTGCTGCTGCACGGAATGTATCTGCAGC
This sequence comes from uncultured Clostridia bacterium, assembly GCA_947628925.1. Taxonomy (GTDB): domain Bacteria; phylum Bacillota; class Clostridia; order TANB77; family CAG-508; genus CAG-269. The sequence continues at coordinate 19,380 of CANRBU010000007.1, forward strand.
TGCTACTACAATTTTCTTTCCATCTTTAGCTAATCTATTTGCTATTTTTCCTATAGATGTAGTTTTTCCAACACCATTTACACCAATTACTAAAATAACTGATGGTTTTGTATTTAAATGCAAACTAATATCTGTTACATCTAAGATTTGCTTCATTTCTTCTCTTAATGCTTTTTTTATTTCTTCTGTATCTTCAATTTTTTCTTTTTTTATCTTTTCTCTTAGAGAATTGATTATTTTTGTTGATGTTTCAATACCTATATCAGATAAAATAAGTATTTCCTCTAATTCATCTAAAAATTCTTCATCTACTTTTCTAAAAGTACTAAAAACTGTATTTATCTTATCATTAAAAGATTCTTTTGTTTTATTCAATCCATTTTTTAATTTATCAAAAAATCCCATATTATTTTATCCTTTCTTTTGTAGAAATTTTATTTCTAACTTTTTTAATATTTACTTGAATTGTGACCATTATATCATATTTTTTATTTATTTTCAAATTATTGGCTATTTTTATTTTTTTTGTGCTATAATATATTTATATATTAAAAGTAGGTGTTTTTATAATGGATATAGATAAAGTTTATGGTAGAGAATGTTCACTATCAAAAGATGATTTTTTGAAAGAATTTAATGTGTCAACTTCTGGTTTGTCTTCTCAAGAAGCTGACAATCGTATTAAAAAATATGGCTTAAATGAAGTAAAACAGGCTAAACCAAAGAAATGGTATAATTATTTTTTTGAGAGTTTATTTAGTCCTTTTAATAGTATTTTACTTGGCATAGCTTGTATATTATTTTATACTGATGTGTATTTAGCAGATGTACCTAGTTATGCTAATATTATTGTTATTGCAATTTTAGTTACTGCTAGTACTCTTCTGGAATTTTTTGAAGAATATCATTCTAATAAAGCTGCTCAAAAATTAAAAGAACTTGTTGCAACAACAACTACTGTTTTAAGAGATGGAAAAGAGATGCAGATTCCTATAAATCAAATTGTTTTAGGTGATGTCATTATTTTATCAGCTGGTAGCTTAGTCCCTGCTGACCTCAGAGTTATAGAAGCAAAAGATTTATATATTGGTCAATCTTCTTTAACAGGTGAATCAGATGCAGTAAAAAAAGTTGTTGATATTGATATAAAATTAGATGAAGTTGATGGAATATCTGATTTAGATAACATTTGCTTTATGGGTACAAATGTTATTAGTGGAACTGCAAAATGTATTGTTATTAAAACTGCTGATGATACCTATTTTGGAAAAGTTGCTCATACTATATCAACATCTAAGCCTAAATCAGCATTTCAGCAAGGAATTGAAAATATTAGTAAATTGCTTATACGTTTTATGCTAATTCTTATCCCTATTGTATTTATCTTGAATGTGTCAAAACATAATATTGTTACAGCATTTACTTTTGCAGTTGCTATTGCAATTTGTATTACTCCTTTGCTACTTCCTGTTATTTTGTCTTCTAGTCTTTCAAAAGGTGCTGTTCGAATGTCTAAAAAGAAAACAATTGTAAAAAAGCTTGATTCAATACAAAGCTTTGGTGCAATGAATATTTTATGTACAGATAAAACAGGAACTTTAACAGAAGATAAAATTGTATTAGAAAAATATTTAGATATTCATGGTGATGAAGATTTCCGAATTTTAAAACATGCATTTTTAAATTCATATTTTCAAACTGGCTTAAGAGGAAATATTGATGAAGCTGTTGTTAACCGTGGCTTACAAAATAATATGCAAGAATATGTTGAAAAATATAAATTAGTTGATGAAATTCCTTTTGATTTCTCACGTAGACGTTTATCTGTTATTGTAACAGATGGAAATAAAAAGCAACTTATAACAAAAGGTGCTGTTGAAGAAATATTAGATATTTGTACTTTAGTAGATTACAAAGGTACTGTATCACCTATTACAAATTCTATAAAAAATAATATTAGACAAATTTCTAAAAATCTTAATAAAGATGGCTTAAGAGTTATTGCTGTTTGCCAGAAAAATGATATTGTAAATGTTGATAATTTTAGTGTGGATGATGAAAAAAATATGGTTTTGCTAGGTTTTATTGGTTTCTTAGATCCACCAAAAGAAAGTGCAAAATCCGCAATTGAAAAATTAAATCAAGCTGGCATACGTGTAATGGTTTTGACTGGTGATAATTTAGAAATAACAAAATGTATTTGTAAAAAGGTTGGTATTAATTCTGAAAGAATTATAGAAGGAAAAGAAATTGAAAAACTAAGTGATGCTGGTGTTTTAAGATTATTAAAAAAATGCAATGTTTTTGTTAAGCTTTCTCCTATTCAAAAAGCAAGAATTGTTAGGGTTTTACATGAATCAAACAATATTGTTGGATATATGGGTGATGGTATAAATGATGCCCCTTCTCTAACAAATTCTGATGTAGGAATTTCTGTTGATACTGCTGTTGATATTGCTAAAGAGTCTGCAGATATTATTTTACTTGAAAAAGATTTGCATGTTTTACTTGATGGTGTAACAGAACGGAAGAAAAACTTTTGCTAATTTAATGAAATACATCAAACTTTCTACAAGTTTCAATTTTGGAGAAGTTGTTTCTGTTATTATTGCAAGTGTTATTCTACCATTTTTACCTGAAACACCAATTCAGCTTTTAGTTGAAGGTTTGCTTTACGATTTTGGTCAATTAACATTGCCTTTTGATAATGTTGACAGTGAGTACCTAAGAAAACCTAGAAAATTTAATATAAAGAGCTTAAAAAATTTCATGCTATTTATGGGGCCTCTTAGTTCTTTGTTTGACCTTATTGTATTTGCAATATTACTATGTTTCTTCAAATTAAATGATCCTGCTACTTTCCAAACAATATGGTTTTCATACAGTATTGTATCTAATTTACTTGGAATGCATGTTATTAGAACTGCTAAATTACCTTTCATTGAAAGTAATGCACATAAATTTGTATATATATCATCATTTTTATTGGCAATTATAGGTGTTATAATACCATATACATTTTTAGGAAATTTAATTGGACTCGTTCCAATTCCAACTATATATTTACCTATCATTTTCCTAGTACCAGTGCTTTATTGTTTTGTAGCACTAATAGCTAAAAGGATTTATATTAAGAAATTTGGAGAATGGATTTAATATTTTATAATAGGAGTTCTAGCAGAACTCCTATTTTTACAAAAATTAAGTTTAAAATTTTACTTTACTGAATTAAAATATTCATATAGCCACACAGATGGATAACCTATATATCTTATTGTAAATGTAACTATTCCTTTTATTTGCTCTTCGCCTACTAAATTTTTGTCTTCTACATTATTCCTATCTCCTTTTGTTTTATATTTTGTTGCTCCATTTTCATTTACAGTGTCTACTACTCGGTGTACAATGTTTTTGCCTTCATATGAATATACAATAATAGAACCTTTTGGAATTTCTTGTTTTTCCAATTCATCTAATTTTTTATAAATTACTACATCTGCTCGATTTATCTGTGGATTCATACTATTTGAAAGTATAGTAATTGGTTCATACTTAAAACATCCTAACATAAAACATACTAATATAACACATATAGCTATTACTGTTCCATAACTGATTTTTGATATAATATTAGATTTTTTATCTCCTTTTCCTAGTCTATATTGAAATAAAATATATATTATGGTTGCAGTTATTGCATTCATTGAACCATTTATAAACCAATTCATATTGGGTAATATTGGAAATATTAGCATTGATGTTTGCTTAATTATTCTAAAAATTAATGTCAATAAACATGAATCTTTTATAGTTAGATATGTGTATAAACCACTATACATGACCATTGGTATTAGACTTTCACAAATATATTCAAACACAAGCTTTTTATCTGTATATATATTCGCTATTGTATTATAATCAATTTCTAATAATATCAACAATATTGTTATAATAACTGCTATTTTTTTATTTTTTTTGTTTATGTTTAGTAAAATTGCTCTTGTTATTTCAATTCCTATAATTGGTAAAAGTTTTATAGTTAAATTTTTCAAAATTGATATAATGTCATGGTTATATGGACTTTTAGCAAATCCTGTAAAAAATCCTAGATAAAAAAATATAAGAATATATATGACAGAAATTATTAGCATATATACACAATTTTCGTTTACTTTTATATAATCTTTCATGTTGGCTAACAATTTATTTTTTACAAATTTCATTGCTTTCACATTCCTTGTTATTCAAATAGGGAAGTTTTCTTCCCTATTTTTGTACATATTCTACAATACCAGTTAGCGTTTTTGTCTTTACTTCTGGTACTTCAGTGGATTTAGAATCATATTTTACTTTTACATTAAAAGTGGTTTCTTCTCCTGCTTTCAATTCATTTTTTAGTTCTGTTGTTTCATAACTTATTGCTGTTGAGCCTTCCTCTTCTTTAAAAATTGCTGTGCCTATAGTTGCATCTATTGTTCCAGCATTTTTTATTGTTATTTCATATACTATAATATCTCCTGGTTTTTGTAGTTTAGGAGTAAATGTTATTTTAGTATCATCATATTGTGGATCGCCATCATCACATCCTTCACTGATTTCTTGTGTTACTATATTTGTTATTTTTACATTCCATTCCCCAGTAATTTCTGCTGTTCCATTGATGTTTAATTGAGTTGCAAATGCTGAATATCCTACTGCCATTAGTAATATTACAATTAGTAAAGTTCCCATTATAATATTTTTTTTGTTCTTCATTTCTATATCACATTCCTCTCTAAGGCATAAATCCTGTTGGAAAAATTTTTCAACTTTGCTATCCTCTTTTATCGTATAAAATTATATTATACTTATTAATATTATATGTAGTTACACTAAAATGCGTCAACTTATATTAATTTTTTACATAAAAAACAAGGCTTCGACAATATCGAAGTCTTGCACTTATGAAATTTTTTTAATTCATCAGATACTTTTTCTAGTGGTAAATCAAATCATTTTCACTATCTCCAAATGGTATTTGTAATTTCATGTTTGGAGCCAATAAGGAGGTTATTTGCGAAAAATTTTCCTCCCACTTTTAGCTCAAAAAAATAATTCGATTAATCAACTGATAAATTTATTATATCGAAAGAATATGACTTTTTCAAGAAATTTTCAAAAAATACTATACTTTTTCTAATTTTTAGTGTATAATTAAATAAATT
>CANRBU010000008.1 GCA_947628925.1 uncultured Clostridia bacterium
CCCAAAACAGGTTCCAATTACAACTGCACATCCTAATACACCGCTAAAAAATGGTAAAACAACACTTTGACCAAATCCAGAACTAGTTTTCTTAACATTGTATGGATTAGATGTTGTTACTGTTTTAAAATTAGATTTTTTATTTTCATTTTCATTTTCTTCCATTGAAAATACCTCCTACTTTATATAGTACATTGTACCATAACTAATTTATAATTACAATACAATAATTATGTGAAAATTTTGTGAAAAAAATGTAATAATTCAGGGCAATTTCTATTGAAAAAATTTTTTTTTCCGTATATAATATAAAAAAAGATTATGTGATTGTGAAAAATAGAAAGGAATGATAAAAGTTATGATAGAAAACTTAAGAAAAGAAAATAAAGGAATTACACTAATATCACTTATTATAACAATGATAGTGTTAATAATTATTGTGTCAACAGTTGTAAAATATGGAAAGCAAGCTATTACATATGCTTCATATCAAAGTACAAAGACCAATATGTTATTAATTGAGGCAAAAGCAAAACAATATGTGGAAAATGCAAACTTTCAGTTGGGGGTAAAACCAGAAGAAGCAACAGAGGAAATGAAGCAAAAAGCTAGAAATGAATTAAAAGGTACTAAAATATCACATGAAGAGCTTCTTGGAACTAAAGTTCATGATATAGGTATTAGTCCAGAAGATGTTGATAATGGAAATGTATTCAAATTAACAAAAGAAGATTTAGAGGCAATGAATATTAGAAATGTTGAATCTAATGATGAAAAAGGTTGGTATATTATAGTATATAATATAGAACAAGCAACTGCCAAAATTTATCATACATATGGTGTAAAACTAGAAAGCAAAGAAATAAAATATGCTTTGGATGATATTAGAGATATAAATCTATAAGGTAGGGGAATTTGTGTGAAAGAAAAAGAAATTGAACGTCTAAATAAACTAAAAGAAATGGAACAGCAATTATATTCAAAAGGTTTTAAAAATATTTGTGGAATTGACGAAGCAGGAAGAGGACCTTTAGCAGGACCAGTAGTAGTGGCTGGCGTTATTATGCCTGAAAATTCTATGATAGAGGGTGTAAATGATTCAAAAAAGGTTTCAGAAAAGAAAAGAGAAAATTTATATGAATTAATTATTAAAGAAGCACTAAGTTATTCAGTAGCAATTATAGGTCAAGATGTTATTGATGATATAAATATTCTAAATGCTACAAAGCAAGGTGTGACAGAAGTAGTTGAGGGCTTAAAAATTAAACCAGATTTAATTTTAGTTGATGCACTAGAACATATAAATACAAAAGGGATTCCATATGAACCTATCATAAAAGGTGATGCAAAATGTTATGCTATTGCAGCTGCTTCTATTGTTGCCAAAGTAACAAGGGACAGAATAATGCGCGAATGGGATGAGGTTTATCCGCAATATGGTTTTATAAAACATAAGGGATATGGTACAAAGGCACATATGGAAGCAATTAAGCAATATGGTCTTACACCAATACATAGAAAAACATTTACTAAAAATATAATTTGAAAGGGCTCAAGTAAATGAACATTTTAGAAATTATAGAGAAAAAGACTAAAGGTTATGAATTAACAAAAGAAGAAATAGAATATTTTGTAAATGGTTATACTACTGGAGAAATTGCAGATTATCAAGCAGCAGCTTTGGTAATGGCAATTTTTATAAAAGGTATGTCTGACCAAGAAACAACAGATTTAACCTTATCAATGGCAAACTCTGGTGATATATTAGATTTATCTACATTAGGTGGAATTATTGTGGATAAACATTCAACAGGTGGAGTTGGAGATAAAGTTTCTCTTGTTTTATTACCAATTATAAGTTCTTTGGGAGTAAAAGTAGCAAAAATGTCAGGAAGGGGATTGGGCTTTACAGGTGGTACAATTGATAAATTAGAGGCAATTCCTGGCTACAGAACAGAGATAACAGAGGGTGAATTTATAGATAATGTAAAGGAAATTGGAATTAGTATAATTTCTCAAACTAAAAATCTAGCACCAGCAGATAAAAAAATATATGCTTTACGTGATAGTATTTCTTGTGTTGAAAGTATACCACTTATTGCTTCTAGTATTATGAGCAAAAAAATAGCAAGTGGAGCACAAAAGATTATGTTAGAAGTTACTTATGGCAAAGGTGCGTTTATGAAAACAATCGAAGATGCAAAAAAACTTGCTGAGCAGATGGTTAGAATAGGAAAATTAGCAAATAGAGAAACTAATTATATTTTAACAAACATGAATGAGCCATTAGGTTATAGTGTAGGGAATAGCTTGGAAATTATAGAGACAATACAATTTTTAAAAGGTGAAGTATTACCTGAAGATTTAAAAAAGGTTGTGCTAGAACTAGGTGCTAACATGATAAAACTAGCTGGTTTTGGTGATAATATAGAAGAAAATAAAACTAAAATGTTGGAAAATATAAAAAATGGAAAGGCTTATCAAAAATTTTTGCAAATGGTGCAAAGACAAGGTGGAGATGTTACATATATAGAGAATATAGAAAAATTTGGAAAAGCAAAATATGTAGAGCCAATGTTAAGCAAAGTTTCTGGTATAATAAAAGAACTTCCAGCAAATGCTATAGCCAAATATGTATGTGATTTAGGGGCAGGTAGAGTTAAGAAGGAAGATAAAATTGATATGCAGGTAGGAATTGTTTTAAATAAAAAAGTTGGAGATAAAATAGAAGAGGGAGAGAAAATCTTAACTGTTTATTCTAATAAGCCAGTTGAAATACCAACAGATTTAGTTGTAATAGAATAATTCAAAACCAGTATTTTCTAACAATAGCTTGTGAACATATATTGAAATTAGATAAATATCGTGTTATAATATATAATAGTTGAAAAATAATTACAATCTTAGTGTTGATAATTCTTTTCCAACCAATTTGTGCCTTAGAAAGGAATGTGAGTAAAAATGAAAGAAAAAGTAGAAAAAACAAAAAAACATAGAGAAATTAATGCTGGGATGGTTTTTGGTAAAATTATGGCAGCAGTTTTAGTTATACTAATGCTTGCAGGTACTTGTGCTACATTGATCTTTGCATTGATATAATAATATATGTACAAAAGAAAAGGCTTTGCGCCTAGAAAGGAATGGTAATAAACATGGGAAATCTTGGTACAGTTGATTCAATTACACCTACAAGAACAACAGGTTGGGAAAATTTTTATCGAGAAAATATTTTAGAATATTTTAGTAATTTAAAGGATAACCCATTTGAATTAATAACACTAATAATAGATTTGGCAATAGTTATTTTTTTACTATATTGCTTTTTCAAAGTAGTAAAAGGGTCTAGGGCATGGCAACTAATAAAAGGAATTTTATTTCTTTTTGTTGCTACATGGGCAAGTAGTTTATTAAACCTAAGAATCTTAAATGCAATATTAACGGCAATTATGAATATTGGTCTTATAGCGATTATTGTCATTTTTCAGCCAGAATTAAGAAGGGCATTAGAGCAACTAGGTACTAATAAATATACAAAACTTTTTGGTATAGATAAAGATATTGCAACAAAAACAAAGGAAGATATATATAAAGTTGTAATTGCTGCACAAGAATTATCAAAGGCAAAAGTAGGTGCACTTATAGTTATGCAAAGAGACATAAATATCCAAGATATTATTGCAACAGGAGTTCCAATGGATGCAGAAGTTTCACCACAATTGTTAGTAAATATTTTTGAACCAAAAACTCCATTACATGATGGTGCAGTTATCATTAGTAATAATAAAATTGCAGCAGCAGCATGTGTATTACCATTAGCAGATGATACAGATATTGCAAAAGGCTTAGGAACAAGGCATAGGGCAGCTATTGGAGTTTCAAAAGAATCTGATGCAATAACAGTTGTAATATCAGAAGAAACAGGAAAAATATCTGTTGCAAAAGATGGAACTCTAATTATGGATGTTAGAGAAGATGTTTTGAAAAAGATTTTAATTAGTAATATTGTAACAAAAAGATTTGCAATAAACCATACACCTGCAAAAGATAAATTTGCTAAATGGAAAAATAAATTACAAAAGGAAAAACAAGATAATCAAAAAATTGAAAATCAAGTAAAAAAAGAATCTACAGAAAAATAGAGTGATATGATGCGAAATATTAAATTAATTATAGAATATGATGGGAAAGAATTTAACGGATGGCAGCGTCAGCCCAATAAATTGAATATACAGGGAACTATTGAACAAGCAATTTCTAAAATTACAGGAGAAGATTGTGAGTTATTTGCATCAGGTAGAACAGATGCAGGTGTTCATGCTTTAGGGCAAGTTGCAAATTTTAAAACAAATTCTACAATACCAATTGAAAAAATTCCAATTGCTTTAAATACAAACCTTAAAAAAAGTATACGCATTATAGATGCGGAAGAGGTAGATGAAAACTTTCATAGTAGACTCTCTTGTAAGAAAAAAACATATCGATATATAATAAATAATTCTAAAAGTGGAACAGCTATATATCGCAATTTAGAAACGAATATTTCTGAAAAATTAGATATTGAAAAAATGAAAGTTGCAGTTAAATATTTTGAGGGAGAGCATGATTTTAAAGCTTTTAGAGCAAGTGGTACAAGTAGCAAAAGTAGTGTAAGAACAATATATAATGCAGATGTATATATGCAAGAAGGTAGAATTTTTATAGAGCTAACAGGGAATGGTTTTTTATATAATATGGTTCGTATAATTGCTGGTACTTTGGTAGATGTAGGAAGTGGAAAAATTGAACCAAAAGAAATTCCAAGTATTATAGAATCAAGAGATAGGTCTAAAGCAGGGAAAACATTACCACCACAAGGATTATACTTAGTAAAAGTTGAATATCAAAATTAAAAAATATAAAGATTTGCAGTAAGGACTGCAAATCTTTTCACATATATGCTTATTAGTGCATAATATAAATAAAAAGGGATATGGTTGAAAAATAATTACAATTTTGGCGTTGCGCGGTGGCGAACTTCATTTGAAATTTAATTCTTTTCCAACCGGATTTGTCTCTTAAAGACAGCAAGAAAGGAAGGGTGTAAAAAATGAATAATTTGCTTATCTTTTTTGCCTTGCCAATAGCTGTAGTAATTTTTTCTATTATCTTGCAAAAAATTTTCAAATGTCCATTTATTGTTGCAGGTATTGCATTTGCTATTTTTTTAGTAGTTGCAGTTGTTATTGGAACATTTGAAGCACTACTTGCAGGTATTGCATATACGTTATTGGCTTTGCTAACCGCATATATTGTGATGTTAATTTGTAGGATAAATTGGAGTGAAAATAATATTTCTACAATTAGTAATACAAATGACGAAAATGCAGGTGGATGTTCGTGTAACCAAGATAATAACGGGACAATAACAGTATCTGCTAATATTAATCCAACTAATGATCGAAGCGGAAGATTTTTTGGTAGCTATAGATAATTCTATAAAATGATTGAAATTTCCTCTCCTTTATGATATTATAAAGGAGAGGTATTTGTACCTTGGAAAGGAATGTGAGTAAATATGTTAGAAATAGTACAAGATACTATAATTGATGGAATTAAAATATTACCATTTTTATTTATTACATATTTACTTATGGAATATATTGAGCATAAAATGGCAGAAAAATCAAAAACTGCTATCCAAAAATCAGGAAAATTAGGACCTATAATAGGCAGTGTGCTAGGAATTTTTCCACAATGTGGTTTTTCTGTTTCTGCAACTAATTTGTATGCAGGGCGAGTAATTACATTAGGAACATTAATTAGTGTATATTTATCAACTTCAGATGAAATGTTACCAATTCTAATATCACAATCAGTTGAACCAATGGTTATTATCAAAATATTAGGTATTAAACTTATAATAGGTATGTTAGCTGGAATATTAATAGATTTTATATATAATTTAAAATTCAAAAAAGCACCTAAAGATGAAATTGGACATCTTTGTGATGAAGAACAGTGTCATTGTGATGAAGAAGGAATTTTCAAATCTGCTTTAAAGCATACTATACATATTTTTGCATTTATTTTATTAATTACATTTATAATTAATATGGTTGTATATATTATAGGTGAAGATGCTATTGCTCATTTATTATTAAATAGACCAATTTTAGGACCAATTGTTTCTGCTGTTGTAGGCTTAATACCAAATTGTGCAGCATCTGTTATTATTACAAATATGTATTTAGAAAATGTTATTTCATTTGCAAGTCTTATTTCAGGATTATTAACAGGAGCAGGTGTTGGACTAGCAGTTTTGGTAAAAACAAATAAAAACTTAAAGCAAAATTTAATGATTATTGGTTTATTATATGTAATAGGAGTTATATCAGGAATCATTATTCAAGCAATTGGAATATAAAAAAATTGACTATGTAAAACATAGTCAATTTTTTTAGTTAGAATCTTCTGAATTGCTCTTTTTTAAATTTACAACAATTGCATCTTCATTATCAAATAAATATTTTGAATCTGTTGTATCTGTTTGTACAGGATTGAATTCATTACGATCATCAAGGAAGTCTAATTTCTTTGGGTTAAATTTTTCTTTTTGGAAACCATTTTCATAATCTTCAGTTGTAGTTGTAACAGTATCTGAAAATTTACCAAAATCATAAGTTTTTGTTTTTTGAGGTTCTTTATATTTACTGTCTAGGTATGACATTTTTCCCATACCTACAAGAGGTTTTCCATTATCGTTACGAATTTTGTAAGCACAGTCTGTTTGACCAAAATATTGTAATTTTCCAGCTAAGAAGTTTTTAATCCATTTCCAATCAACATCACCATGTTTTGAATCATATTCATTAGTTTTAAAGTCAATTGTACTCTTGAATCTCCACTCTCTGTGTTCACCAAGTTCAAATTCCCACCATCTTAAATCATCTTCTGATGCATTACCTGTAAAGATTTTATTAGGGCAGTTTGCCAAAATTGTATCACGATAATTTTCCATAGCTGTTGCTGGGTTTAATTGTGATAAGTTTTGTGCAGATATAATGCTACCAACTCTATATTTTCTAAACATTGTAAAAATAGGCTCAGTTGATTTTCCAATAAATTCTGGAAATTCATCAATATATAAGAAATGTGGTATACGAGAAGATTCTGAACCAGGTCTTCTTAAAACAGCATTTTCAAAAGCGTTTAAGAAGAATAAACCAAATGCTTTGTGGCTATTAACACCTAGGTCACCTCTTCTAGTACATATAAATGTTACTTCACCATTTGCTAAAGCATCATCAAAATTAATGTTGTTGCGTCTGTTGCAAAGTACTAATTTTACACCATCTAAACGTAGTAAATTATCTAATTGTGAAACAGCTGCAAAGATTGACTTTTCAGTGAAATCTTTTCCAGAACCTGTTTTATAAAAATTCTTTTTAAAATATGCAAGTTGAACAGAATATTTTTCTTTCAAATCTTCATCATGTGCTAAAATCTCACACATTTTTTCAACTAATTCAAAGTTTGTAAACATTTTTAGCATATCTTCTAAATTAGGTAAATTACCTTCATTCATACGAGGATACATTTCTTTAAGTAAAATTGACACATTTTCAATAGCCTGAATAACTGTATCTTCACGGTATGTTTCTTGTGATTGATAATGAACGTCATTGTACATAGCTTTTAATGCAGAAGAAATTGTAGTAGCGATTTTATATGGATCATCATATACAAAAGGATTTATACCAATTGAACTTTTATCAGATGGGTCTATAATGTTGTAAGAAATACCAAAGTTTTTCGCAACATCAGCCATGTGCATGCAAATTTCTTTATCAGGTGACATTACAGTAACACCGCAGTCCTTATAAAGGATTTCAGTACTGTCTGATAAAATCATTTTTTTCATATATGCTTTGTAAATAGATTCTTTTCCATAAGCAGGTGTTAACATACTTAAACTAAAGTGATTATTTAAATAGTCATTATCATAAGGCTTGTTCAATACAGCAATACGTGTTTTTAAAGCAGTATAACCCATTTCCTTTGAAATTTCATGGAAGAAAAATTTTCTTTCTAAATCTCTTGCAATAAAAGGTTCAAAAACTAAAGAAGTTTTACCACTACCTGAACCACCGCAAACCAATGTTGCTTGAAATCTAGATAATTCTGGCATAACAGCAGTTTTACCTGTTTCAGAATCTTTAAACATAAATAATTCACAAGTAAATGGACCATGTCCGACTTTTGTATCTGACAAGTTAATTCCAGGGTAATCCCAAATTGATTTTATGTGGTCAAGACTATCGTTAACTGAAAGATATAAGAAATTGAAAATTCTATATCCAATGGCAATAGGTATAAATACAGCTATTGTAGTAAGTGCAGGTCTAAATAGTTCAGAAAAATTAGTAACTAAATCTTCATATCCGGGAACTGAAAGCAAGAAAAGCCAAATTCCCATATTTAACCATTGCACAAACATTGATGTTGCTATAACACCTAAAAGAATTATATAAACATAGAAAATCTTAACCTTTTGCGCTTTTGAAGTAGAAAATTCCGATGGCACAGATACTGCATATGCTAAAGCTGGACATGCAAGTGCAAAAAGATATTGAAATGGCCCCCAATAAGAATATGACACACCAGTGAAAATAATTAACAATATTTCAACTAATCTATCAATAGCAAGATAAAATGTTATAAGTGTTAATATATATGTGGCAAAATTATTACGGGTTGTATTTAATTTCTTTAAGAATTTATCAACGAACTTCATTCTATCCGTCCTTTCTTTATTTTGACATAATTATTCATATATATTATCCTACAAAATCACTAAAAAATCAAGTGGTTTAAGAATATTTTTTATACTTTGTACATATAATAGCAATGGTGGTTTTTATGCAGGAATTTTATAGAAAAGATGAATTGATGGTTGAAAGGACTGAATTAGACAAAGATACAGAACTTATTTGCCATATTATAAGAACAAGAAAAGACTTAGAATTTGCTAACAAAAATTATGAATTTGCAGATTCGGATTTAATTGATTATTATATTTATCAAATTAAAGCTAATCAAGCCAAATTAGATTACCTAATAAAAATGGCAAAAGTAAAAGGACTTAATGTGAATTTTATAAAAGGTATGGAATATCAATTTTTAGAAAATGACGAAGATGCCATTTGAGGTATATTTGTCTTTTTTTTTGAATAAGAATATTCTATAACGGAAAGAGACAATCTTTTGCTAAAATGAAAGGGATGGTAATATCTATGAATGCGACGATTATTACATATCTAGCTTGTATTTGCTTTTTATTTTTGTTTGGCAAGATTTTTATTGTACCATTGAAAAAAGTGCTAAAATTAGTTTTAAATTCAGTAATAGGTGGTGTAGTAATTTTTATTATTAATTTAGTAGGAAGCAATTTTGGCTTCCATATTGGTTTAAATGTTTTTACAAGTATTGTAGTTGGAATACTTGGCTTGCCAGGTGCTATTATACTTATTATTGTAAAATTACTTGTTTTATAGCAAAAAAAGTTCCAAAAATGAATTTTGGAACTTTAAAATTTATTCAACTGTTACTGATTTAGCTAAATTTCTAGGTTTATCAACATCTAATCCTTTTTCTTTTGAAATGTAGTAAGCTAAAAGTTGTAAAGGAATTATAGATATAATAGGTGATAAATATGAAATTGTATCAGGTACTTTTATAATTTCATCAAACATGTTTTCATTGCAAGGATGACTAGTTACAATTAAGGTTTTTGCACCTCTTGAAATTACTTCTTGAATATTACTTATGGATTTTTCCATCAAAGTTTTATCCATTAAAATACTAACAACAGTAATTCCATTTTCAATTAAAGCAATAGAACCATGTTTCAATTCTCCAGCAGGATAGCTTTCTGAATGTATATAAGAAATTTCTTTTAACTTTAGAGAAGCCTCTTTTGCAACTGCTTCATCTACACCTCTGCCTAGGAAAAATACATCTTTTTCTTGATAGATTTTTTTCGCAAAATCTTGAATCTGATCTTTACATTTAAATGTTTCTTCAATTTTCTTTGGTAAATCAAGAATTTCTTGTTTAATTGTATTAATTGTTTTTAAATCTGAAGTTTCTAAAAGTTCAGCAAAATATACAGCTAACATATTTAATAAAATAACTTGTGATGTATAGGCTTTTGTAGAAGCAACAGCAATTTCAGGACCGGCATGTGTGTATAGAGAATAATTAGATTCTCTAGTAATTGAACTACCAATTACATTTGTTATTGCAATTGTTCTACTTCCGCATTTTTTGGCTAGTTTAAGCGCAGCTATAGTATCGGCTGTTTCACCAGATTGAGAAATAAATATTGAAAGTGTTTTTTCATTTACAATAGGGCTCCTATATCTAAATTCAGAAGCAATATCTACTTCTACAGGGATACGGCAAAGTTTTTCAATAACATTTTTTCCGACTAACCCTGCATGCATTGCAGTTCCACAAGCAATAATATAAATTTTATTGATAGATGATAAGTAATCTTTTTGAATATTTAATTCTTCAAAATTACATTTACTATCTAAAGAAACTCTTGCTCCAATAGTTTCACGAATAGCTGTTGGCTGTTCATAAATTTCTTTTAGCATAAAATCTTCATAACCATTTTTTTCACTAGCAGTTGCAGACCATTCAATACTACTTGTTTTTTTATCTATTTCATTAAGATTCTGATCATAAAAAGTAGCTTTATCATTTTGCAAAAGCGCAAATTCTAAATCATTTAAAAAATAGAAATCTCTTGTGTAAGATAAAATAGCAGGAATATCTGAAGAAATATATTTTTCAGTTGCAGATGTTCCTATAACAAGAGGGCTATCTTTTCTAACTACAATCATATTTTCAGAAAATAGTTTTGAAATTACTTCAATAGCAAAACTACCTTTTAAAGCTATACAACAATCTCTAACTGCTTGCAAAAAACCATTAACTGTATTATTTTGATTTTTTGTATAATAGTAGTGAATTAAATTAGGTATAACTTCAGTATCTGTTTGTGATAAAAAATGATATCCATTTTGCTCTAACATATTACGAAGTTCATTATAATTTTCGATGATTCCATTATGTACAACACTAAAATTTTTGCTATTATCTTGATGTGGGTGTGCATTTTCTTTTGATGGTTTACCATGAGTAGCCCATCTAGTATGAGCAATACCAATTGTACCACTTAATTTTTCAATTTCTGGATTTGACTCTAAAACTTTAACTCTTCCTTTATCCTTGACAAGTGAAAGACCGTCTTTTTCAATTGTTGAAATACCAGCTGAGTCATAGCCTCTATATTCCAACCTAGATAAACCTACCAATAAAATAGGGCAGGCTTTTTTAGTTCCTATGTAACCTACAATTCCACACATTTGGAATACCTCCTAATAATATATTATATTGGAATTGAAAGTTTGCAGTGATACTTAATAGAGAAATTTTTGTTATAGTATTACTACTATTTTTTATTTTCTCCTGTGGGCTTAAGTAAACCCCTAGAGCATCCGCCGAAGATTTCGATAACCCTAGACCTCGTCAACCAATTTGGTTCTGGCGCTAAATAAAAAACTCCTTTCTGAAAAATTACTGCATATCTCAATTTCTGTATATTATATTACCATAATATTTAAAATGTGGCAATAGAAAAAAAAAATTAATTACAAAAAGTTCTACTATTTTTGAAATATCAACTATAAAAAATTGGAAAATTTTTTAAAATGAAAATAGGATTAAAGTATTGATTTTTTATTTTTGATATATTATAATAAAATCGAGAGAAGTTAGGGAAAAAGATAATGAAAAACTTGAAACCATTGAGATAGTGACAGATACACAAGTTTCCGTTGACAAGAAAATAAAAGGAGGTATTCTAAGATGGAAGGGAAAAAAATAAATTTTCTGTAAAACTGCTAAAAATAAAATAGTTAATATAATTAAAAGCAAAGATGAAAGACGCAGATGATAAGAATAATATAGGGGGAAGCGAATGATATGAATAAAAAAATTTTATGTATGGTTTTAATAATTACATTAATAGGTAGCATGTTTCTTTTAAATACAAAAGTAAAAGCAGCATCAGGAGATAATGTAGTTGTTCAGTTTAATGATAAAGCACTATGGGACGCAATGGTATATAGATTTAATTGTGTTGAGAGCAGTAGTGCAAATAAAACAATTACATATACAGAGGAACAATTAAAAAATATAAAAGATATAACCATAACTTATGGTGATGGTGCTAATATATCAGATTTAACAGGTTTGGAGAGGTTTACAAGCTTAGAGCATTTGACTATACAAAATACGAGATTATTAGATTTTACGCCAATCAAAAATTTAAAATTAACTCACTTAGATTTGACATCAGGTCAAATAAAAGATCTTTCTTGGATATCTGGAATGACTACATTGAAAATTTTGGTTTTATATGATAATCAAATAACAAATATTGCGCCACTTGCAAATTTAACTGAATTGACTGGTTTAAATCTTAGAGGAAATAATATATCAGATGTTTCAGCATTATCAAAATTAACAAAATTAACAGTATTTGATATAACAGGTAATTCAAATATTACAGATATTCAAGTTATTAGGAATTTTTCTAAAATAGAATCATTAGATTTAGAAAATTTACCTAAAGCTAATGTTATGCAAGCATTACAAAATTGTGTTGATTTGTCAAAAATAAAAAAATTGAATATATCAAATAATAATATTGAAGATATTTCAGTTCTTTCAGGAGCAACATCATTAGAAGCCTTATGGGCTGCAAATAATAAAATATCAAATATTGATGCATTAAGTAATTGCAAAAAATTAAATACATTATATTTAAACGGAAATAAAAATATAACAGATATATCAGCTGTTGCGGAACTAGAAGAATTAAAAGAATTGCAAGTACAAGGTAATCATATAGCAAATTTCTCACCATTACAAAATTTACAAAATTTAAAATATTTAGATATAAGTAATAATGGAATAGAAGATATTTCAACATTAGAAGACTTAGATTTGCAAGGAGACTTGACAGCAGGAAATCAAGTAATTACAGTTGGAGCAAAACTAGGGGAAACAATACAATTACCAAATATTTTTAAACAGGTTCAAAACAGAGAATCTATAGGATATACTAGTGAGGGACTTCAATTTTCAAATTGTACTTTAATGGGAGATCAAAGCACAGTAAAAGTACAAGAAGAAGGAAAAGCTGCAAGTATCACAATAAAAGGTGGACTTTTCAATGGTACAAAATTAAATATTATATTTGTAGATGAAGATATAGATATCAAATTTAACGATACTACTTTATATTGGGTGTTAAGAGAAATGTTAGCACCAACAAAAGTGGATGATCCGAATTTGACTATGACACTTAAAAGAAGTAAAGTAGATAGTGTAATACAATTAAATCTTTTTGGATATTATAACATTAGTGATTTGACAGGAATAGAAAAGTTTACTAATTTAAAAGTATTAAGAATTGAAAATGGAAATTTAAAAAATTTATCAACATTAGAAAATTTGAAATTAAGAAATTTGGCTTTAGAAAATTGTAAAATTGATAATATATCTGTTTTAGAAGATATGCAAACATTAGAAGAATTAGACTTATATAATAACATGATTACTGATGTTTCTAATTTATCTAAATTAACAAATTTAAAGAAATTAACTATAGGAAACAATAAAATAGAAGATATAAGTGTAATTAGAAATTTCCCTAATTTAGTATATTTAAATTTAAATAATTTATCAAAAGTAAAAAATATTTTACAAGTATTAGAGAGCAATCTACAACATTTAGATAAAATAGAATATTTAATGTTAAATGGAGTTAATATATCAGATATTACAATGCTTTCAGGAGCAACTAGTTTAAAATATCTAGAATTAGAAGAAAACAAAATTCAAAATATAAATGCTTTAGCAAGTTGTACACACTTATATGATTTGAGAATTCAATATAATAATATAACTGATATAAGCCCATTAGCAGATTTGACTGAATTAGAAGAAATTAATCTTTCATATAATAGTGTAAAGAACATAGATGCTTTAGAGAAATTATCAAAACTAAGCAAATTATATCTTGTATCTAATAATGTTGAAGACGTGAAAGTATTAGAAGATTTACAAAATTTAGTTATAGCAGATTTTAGATGGCAATCTTATAAAGTTCAAGCTAAAGAGGGAGCTACTGTACAACTACCAAAAATATTTGAACAAGCAAAACAAAGTAATTCACAAGTATATACAGATAAGGAATTGAAAACAGAAAATTGCAATTTAAATGAAAATGGAACAGAAGTAGTGATAGGGAATAATGCGACAAATGCTCTTGTTACAATAGAAGGAGGAAATGCAAATGGAACACAGTTACAAATAGGAGTACAGACTACAAGTGTTCAACCTGGACAGCAAGAACATGAAGATGGAGAAGAAGGACAAGCACAAAAAGATGGGCAACAAGTACAAGGACAAGAAGTTGAACAGCAAAAAAGTTCTCAAATAAAAAAATTACCTTATGCTGGTGAAAGTGTAATATGGCTTGGAACTGCATTATTGATTATAATCATAGGAGCTTATTCATATATAAGATATAAAAATATATTAAAATAAAATAGTAAATTTAGAAAAAAGCCAATTATGGCTTTTTTCATTGCTTTTTTTTAGGTTTTGTATTATAATAGTAAAAAAGAATGAGAAAGGAAAGGTCAAAAAATGAATGTATTAATTAATGAAGCTAAATTACAAATGCGTATTAAAGAAATAGCAAGACAAATAGAAAAAGATTATGATGGAAAAGAAATCGTATTTTTAGGTATCTTAAAAGGTTCACTTCCATTTTTATGGGAATTAGCTAAAAACATTAAAAATGACATACGATTTGAATTTATTGAAGCATCAAGTTATGAAGGAACGGAAAGTACAGGAACAGTCAAAATAAACAAAGATATTAAAGATTCAATAGAAGGAAAAGATGTAATTATTGTAGAAGATATTGTTGATACAGGAAGAACATTAACTTTTTTAAAGCAATATTTACTAGAAAAAAAGCCAAACAGTCTAAAAATTGCAGCATTACTAAGTAAACCATCAAGACGTGTGATGGAAATAGGTGTTGATTATATAGGTTTTCAAATTGAAGACAAATTTGTAGTAGGCTTCGGCTTAGATTATGACCAAAAATACCGCAATCTTCCTTATGTAGGATATATAGAATAAAAATTAAGAATGAGCAGTAAATTCTGCTTTCTTTTTTAATTGTTAGAGGGGGATAATATGTTTGACATAGAGACAGAACTAAAAAAATTGCCAAATAGACCAGGTGTATACATTATGAAAGACAAACAAGATAATGTGATTTATGTTGGTAAAGCAATTTCCTTAAGAAAAAGAGTAAGGCAATATTTTAGGAAAAATAATAAAACAAAAAGAATTGAAAACATGGTAAAAACAATAGATCATTTTGAATATATTGTTGTAGATAATGAATCTGAAGCATTGATATTAGAATGTAATTTAATTAAAAAATACAGACCTAAATTCAATGTTTTATTAAAAGATGATAAAACATATCCATATATAAAAATAGATTTAAAAGAAGATTATCCAACAGTAACTTTTACTAGACGAATTATAAATGATGGGTCAAAATATTTTGGACCATATGCAAACCCAGGTGCTGCAAAGGAAATGATAGATTTTATAAAAGAAAAATATAAAATAAGACAATGTAGAGTTCTAAAAGAACGTACAAGACCATGTTTAAATTATCATATAAAGAAATGCTTAGCACCATGCATGGGTTATGTGACTAAAGAAGAATATAGAAAGCAGATTGATGAAGTAATAGATTTATTAGAGGGAAAAACTGATAAAATTTTAAAAGAATTAGAAGAACAAATGCAGGAATTATCTCAAAAACTAGAGTTTGAAAAAGCTGCTGAGTTACGAGATAGAAAACAGGCAATTGAAAGAGTATCAACAAAGCAAAAAGTATCAAATTTAGCAGAAAATAGTATAGATGTTATTGGAATGTACCAATCTGAAATAGAAGTTTGTATTGAAATCTTTTTTGTGCGTGGAAGTAAGATGATAGGAAGAGAACATTACTTTTTTAAAGATCTCAAAGGTATGTCAGATAAAGAAATTTTGTCTGGTTTTATAAAACAATACTATATGTCAAACCCAAGTATTCCTGCAAAAATAATGCTAAGAGAAGAATTAGAAGACAAACAAGTAATTGAAGAATGGTTATCAAATGAATTAGGCAAAAAAGTAGAATTGAAAAATCCTAAAAAAGGTGAAAAATTGCGCTTTGTGGAGATGGCAGAAAACAATGCCAAGGTAACTTTGGAGAATAAAGAAAAAGATAAAAGTGGTGTTTTATTAGAATTAAAAAAAGTGTTAAATTTGGAAAATATACCACGAAAAATCGAAACTTATGATATCTCTAATATGTCAGGAGAACATATGGTAGCGGCTATGTGTGTAATGCAAGATGGGGTTATTAAGAAAAATTTGTCAAGACGCTTTAAGATTAAAACTGTTTATTCTCAAGATGATCCTCGTTGTATGGAAGAAGTTATTACAAGAAGGTTAAAACATTCTATTGATAATCCAAATGGTGGTTTTGGAAGCTTGCCAGATGTTATTTTTGCAGATGGAGGAATTACTCAAATAAGAGCAACTAAAAGAGCAGTTGAAAAGTATAAACTTCCAATAGCTGTTTTTGGCATGGTAAAAAATGATAAACATCAAACAAGAGCTTTGATGAATGAAAATAGAGAAGAGTTAGATATTTCAGAAAATCTAAAAAATTTAATTACAAAATTTCAAGATACAGTCCATGATACAGCAATTACATATCATCGCAAAGTAAGAGAAAAAGAAATTACAAAATCAGAGTTAGACGAGATTAATGGAATAGGAAATGTTAAGAAACAATCATTATTAAAACATTTTGGAAGTGTTAGTAAAATAAAAGAAGCATCAATAGAAGAATTAAAGAAAGTAAAAGGAATTAGTGAAAAAAATGCTAGAGAAATTTTTGAAACTTTTAGAAAATAATATGTAATTCAATTTTAAAAATAAAGAAATTGGGGGGCAAAATTTTCATTTGCCCCCCAAAAAAGGTGATTCCGTTTTAGTCTGAGTAAAGGAGAGATAAAATCTCTTCTGACTTGTCAGCCAAAGCTGTTAAGAGCTTGCGCATCTCATTGGCTTTTGCTTTCTTAGCTTCCCGCGCAGGCAGCTCTTTTAGATCCTCTATAAGAGCATTCAGAGAGCCGGTGAAGTCTGATACTGTTGCCTGATGCTTCCGCACAGAGTTCAAAGTCCCAAGAAGGTTACCGCGATAATCGCTAACATCATCATTCTGAGATATTAATATTTCAACATTCTCGAGAATGGTGCGGACCTCATCACCTGACCTAGCAGTTTCCAACTGGTCAACAAATGAAGTCAAGTAGTCAATGAGCTGATTGGTTTTACTTGTGTTGCTAGTGTTGTTTTTTTTCATGATTGAATCTCCTTTTCTTAATGCGTGTTTTCAGATGCAAAGACATTATACCATATTATGTTAATAAAGTCAAATGCTAAATATTTCTTGAAAAATACTATAACTTATGATATAATACTGAAAGCTGTTAGAAGGAATGAAAAGGTTGAAAAATAATTTAATTCTTTTCCAACCAGATTTGTGCCTTAGAAAGGGATGAAAAAAATGTATAGAACTAAAAATTGTGGAGAATTAAATATAAAAAATGTAAATGAAATTGTAGAATTAGCAGGATGGGTACAAAAAATTAGAAATTTAGGTGGAATGATATTTATAGATTTAAGAGATGAATTTGGAATTACTCAAATTGTTGTAAATGATGAAAATCTACAAAATCAAGCAAAAGAATTTAAACAAGAAGCATGTATCCACGTAAAGGGAAAAGTTGTGGAAAGAACTAATAAAAACAACAATATTCCAACAGGAGAAATAGAAATTATTGCAGAAGAACTAGAAATATTGGGTAAATGCAAAAATGTATTACCATTTGAAGTTAACACAGAACAAGAAGTAAGAGAAGATTTACGTTTGGAATATCGTTTTTTAGATTTAAGAAATACTAATTTACACAATAATATTTTGTTACGTTCAAAAATTTTAAAAACATTAAGAGACAAAATGGATGAATTGAATTTTACAGAAGTTCAAACACCAATTTTGGCTAATTCTTCACCAGAAGGTGCGAGAGACTACTTAGTACCAAGTAGGCTAAATCCGGGAGAATTTTATGCTTTACCACAGGCACCTCAACAATTTAAGCAATTATTAATGGTAAGTGGGTTTAATAAATATTATCAAATAGCACCATGTTTTAGAGATGAAGATCCAAGGGCAGATAGAGCACCAGGAGAATTTTATCAATTAGATTTTGAAATGTCATTTAGTACACAAGAGGATGTTTTCAAAGTTATTGAACAAGTCATACCATATACTTTCAAAAAGTTTACAAATTGGAAAGTAGATGAAGGTCCATTCTTACGTATTCCATATAAAGAAGCAATGGAAAAATACGGAATTGATAAACCGGATTTAAGAAATCCGCTTATTATTCAAGATGGAACAGAATTATTTAAAAATACAGAATTTAATGCATTTAAAGGCAAGACAATAAAAATGATAGTTGTACCACAAGGTGCAACTCAAGGAAGAAAATTCTTTGACAAGATGGAAGAATATGCAAAAACAGATGAAGTTGGAGCAAAAGGCTTAGCATGGGTTAAAGTTGAAGAAACAGGAGAATTTACAGGAGGAATTTCAAAATTTATAACAGAAGAAAATCAACAAATTTTGAAAGATAAATATGGTGTAGAAAAAAATTCTAGTATTTTCTTTATTGCAGATGAATTTGAAAAAGCCCAAAAAATTGCTGGCCTTGTTAGAATTGAACTAGGTAAAAGATTAGAATTAATAGAAAAAAATGTATATAAATTCTGCTTTATTGTAGATTTTCCAATGTATGAATTATCAGATGAAGGAACAATTGATTTTTGCCATAATCCATTTTCTATGCCACAAGGCGGTTTAGATGCTTTGAAAAATAAAAATCCATTAGAAATATTAGCATATCAATATGATTTAGTATGTAATGGGTATGAGATGGCATCAGGAGCAGTAAGAAACCATGATCCAGAAATTATGGTAAAGGCATTTGAAATAGCAGGTTATACAGAAGAAGATGTAAAGGAAAGATTTGGAGCATTATATAATGCTTTCCAATATGGAACACCTCCACATGCAGGAGCTGCACCTGGAATTGATAGGATGGTTATGCTTATTGCAGATGCACAAAATATTAGAGAAGTTATTGCCTTTCCAAAGAATAAGAGAGCTAGAGATTTATTGATGAGAGCACCTTCAAAAGTTATGCCAGAACAATTAAAAGAGGTACATATTTTATGCACTGGAGAGGAAAGTGATTAAATATGCCAAAAGTTTTGTTAGGTATGAGTGGAGGAGTAGATAGTTCTGTATCAGCAATATTATTGCAAGAACAAGGCTATGAAGTAATCCGGATGTACAATGAAATTGTGGGATTCTGAAGTAGATGGGGAAGACAGTACATGTTGTGGAGAACAATCAATTTATGATGCAAAAAGGGTATGTGATAAATTGGGAATACCTCATTATACAATTAATTGCAAAGAAGAATTTAAGTGCAAAGTAGTAAGCAAATTTATTGAAGAATATGAAAAAGCTAGAACTCCAAACCCATGTGTAGAATGTAACCAATATTTAAAATTTGGTAGGTTTTATCAAAAAGCCAAAGAATTAGAATGTGAATATATTGCAACAGGGCATTATGCAAAAGCAGAGTATTCTGAAAAATATCAGCAAATGGTCTTAAAAAAGGCAGAGGAAGAAAAAAAGGATCAGACATATTTTTTATATACGATTCCTCAAGATTTGTTGGGACATATTATATTTCCATTGCAAAATTGTGAAAATAAGGAAAAAACAAGGAATATTGCAAAAGAACATGGATTAGCTGTTGCAGATAAAAGAGATAGCCAAGAAATTTGTTTTGTTCCGAATAATTCTTATCAAGATTTTTTAAAAAGATATATGAAAGAAGAACAGAAAAAAGGGAAAATCGTTTTAAAAAATGGTGAAGTTTTAGGAGAACATAATGGCTTAATAAATTATACAGTAGGACAACGCAAAGGATTGGGGATTGCATATAAAGAGCCTTTATATGTTATAAAACTTGATAGTGAAAAAAATCAGGTAATTGTAGGAGTAGAGCAAGATTTATATCAAAAAATTTTATATGCAAAAAATGTACATTGGATTGTTCCAACTGAAAAAATTGTTAATGATACAGTTTATGCAAAAATACGATATAGAGCAAAAGAAGCAAAAGCTACAATATATTTAGAAGAAAATCAGGTAAAAGTGGAATTTGAAGAACCACAAAGAGCTATAACACCTGGACAATCAGTTGTATTTTATGACGAAGATGGAATTGTTCTAGGTGGAGGAAAAATAAATTAAGGAAGAGACATTTCTCTTCCTTTAATTTATAGTTGCATTTTGTGAAATATATCCATAATCTTTCATTTTTTCTATGACATGAGCTTGTCTTTTTTTTGCCAAATCTGGATTTACATTAGGAGAATATACAGAAGGAGCATTAGGAACACCAGCTAACATAGAGGCTTCGTCTAAATTTAAGTCTTTAGGTTCTTTATCATAATATCCATGGCTTGCATCATAAATTCCATAATATCCATCTCCAAAATATGCTGTATTTACATATATTTCGAATATTTCATTTTTATTGTAATTTCTTTCTAAATCAAAAGCAGCAAATATTTCACCTAATTTTCTAACCCAGCTTTGGTCTTGTGAAAATACAATATTTTTTGCAACTTGTTGTGTAATTGTGCTACCACCTTCTTGTAACTCACCATTTTTTATGTTGGTAAAAATAGCACGAATTATTGCAATGTAGTCAACAGGACCATGGTCATAATATCTGTGGTCTTCAACTGCTATTACTGCATTACGGTATAATTCAGACATATCATCAAATTTGACAAAATGCTCATTAGATGTAACTTCTTCAACTCTTTCTAATAGTGGCTTTTCTTTTAGAGCATTAGAATAAGCACTAAAACCTATGAAAAATATAATAGAAAAAGTAACAACTATTACTATGAGCACAATTAACAAAATTTTTCTAAATAATTTCATAAATAATTCTCACTTTCTAAAACTATTATACACGAAAAAAAACTTTTTGCAAATAAAAAATATTGATTTTTAATTTTTTATATAGTACAATGGAGTAGAAGTAAAAGAAAAGGAGAGACAAATGAAAAATAAAAATGAAAAAGGTATAACTTTAATAACATTAGTATCTTCAGTTGTCGTATTACTTATTATTGGTGGAATTACTATTGTTACAGGGAGCAAATCAATTAAATCAGCTCAATTTATGAAATTTCAATCAGAATTAACAATGGTTCAAAGTAAAATAAATGAAGTATCTTTGCAATACCAAAGGGAAGGAAAGACATTAGAATGTGAAGTAACAGATGCTCGTTTATCTCTTGAGATGGAACAAAAACAAGCAGCTTTAGCTGAAGCTGAAGAGGTAAAACAAGTGCTAGCACAAAAGGCTGCAGCAAAGGGTGTAACAGTAGAAGACCTAGAAAAAGGATTGCATTTATGTACAAAAGACTATTTGCGTGAAGAATTAGGTTTAGAAGGTTTAGAGAGAAATTATCTAATTAATTTGGAAGAGACAATTGTTGTTTCATTAGAAAAATTTGAGTATGAAGGAACAAATTATTATATGTTAGAACAAATACCAAGTAGTTTGTATAATGTTACATATAATAACCAAATTCCATCAACAGGTGATTTTGAGGTGTCAACAATAGAAGTGGCAGGTGGTTTCCAAGTAACAATTACACCAAAACATGATAAATATGTATCAAAATGGCAGATAAAATATAAATTAAAAGATGAAGACACATGGAAAACTGAGGAAAATTTGGTATTTAAAGTTACTAAGCCAGGAACATATGAAATAAAAGTAACACATGGTGATGATGTTGATTTAGGAACACAAACAGTTGTTATAAAAGCTGGCAAAACAGATGAAAATGGATATTATATAAGAAGTAATACAATAAATGGCCAAGTTGAAGGCTCAGCATATAACCCAGTTATTCCAAAAGATTTTATGCCATATGAAGATGAAACTACAGGTTCAGCAAAATGGGGAGATGGTACATCAGCTCCAACACGTGAAGCTGTAAATAGTGGATTAGTAATCAAAGGTAAAGATGGAAGTCAATATGTGTGGATTCCTGTTGATGGAGTAGAAGTAAAATTAAATAGATATGTATTTGATGAAAATGGAAATACAACAGCACAAGATAATTCACCAATTACTGTTGATGGCTTCTTATATGAAGAATTGCAACAAGCAATTTTTGAAAATAGTATTGCAAACAATATAGAAGAATTTAAAAATAGTGTTCAAACACATGGTGGATATTATATAGCAAGGTTTGAAGCAAGCAAAGGAAGTAATGGAAAAGCTTTAAGTACAGTATCACAAGGAACTCCATCTGGTAATGATGAAACACCAATTACAGAAAATATGTTGTGGAACTGGGTAACACAAAATGAGGCTTCAGATGCATGCCAAGAACTATATACAGAAATAAAAAGTGATTTGATTAATAGTTATGCTTGGGATACAGCAATTACATTTATACAAAAAAATAGTAGTGATAATAATAATTATTCAAACAAAGTTGATGCTGGAAATAGATTATCAAATGCTGGAAAAAATGGAGATGTAGTTTGCAATATTTATGGTATGGGAAGTAACTGTGCAGAATGGACAACAGAAACTTCTAGTGATCCAGAAAAACCATGTGTATTTAGAGGAGCTGATTGTATAACTGAAAATCAAACTACAAGTACACGTGTAAGAACGACTTTAGAACAAAAACATTTTAGTATTGGTTTCCGTTCAATATTATATTGGTAAAAAAAATAAAAAATAGCAAGAAA
>CANRBU010000009.1 GCA_947628925.1 uncultured Clostridia bacterium
TCGCAAAAAGAAAATGTTTCTCCAGCTTTTATAACATGGTTTGTTAATCGAGATGCAGTTAATTGCATATTATTTTGCCTTCCAGTTTCTTTGGTATAAATTTTTGTAGAAAAACTAGAAAGTCCGAGTTTCAGTAGGGATATGAACATCAGTGTTTTCTTTAGTTGTGTTAGTTTCATTTTGCTCATTATTAGTAGCTGTTTTTTGAGTTTCATAAGATGAATTATCAGATTTATTTGTATTTCCATTAAAAAATAAAAAAATTCCACCAATTATACCAATAATTACAAGAATAATAAAAAAAACATACCATTTTGAATTTTTCATTTTAATATCATCCTTTCTAAGGAGTAAATCAATATTATAAGTAGTATGAACAAAAAAATGAAAAATATGTAATAAAAACTTGAAAAAAATGTTAATATAATGTATGATAAATCAAGAAGAAACAGGTATGTTGAAAATAAAGAAAGGATTGTGAAAAAAATTAGATGAAATCTAACTTTTTTAAATATATATTTGCCATATTTGTAATAGGAATAATGATATTTGCTATTTATAAGATAAAGACAGAAGAAGAAAAAGAAGAACAGCAACAAACACAAGTTAATGTGCAAGAAGAAAAAATAACAGAAATAACATTAGGAGTTGCATCTTTTGACAGTACTAATCCGCTATTTAGCAAAAATAAAAATATACAAGACATTTCAAAACTTATTTACGAACCATTAATTGAATTATCAGAAGACTATAAAGCTCAGCCATGTCTTGCAGAAGAATGGGCAAAGCAAAATGCAACAACATATATCATAAAACTTAAAGACAATGTAAGATGGGCAAATGGAGAAAAATTTATAGCAGATGATGTAAAATTTACAATAGATAAATTAAAAAATATGGATTCTATTTATTCAAGTAATGTACAAAACATAGCAAATGTAGAAATTACAGATGATTATACATTAAAAATTTATTTAGATAAAGAAATTCCATTTTTTGAATACAATTTAACATTTCCAATCTTGTCAAGTTTATTTTATCAAGATAAAGAATTTAGTGATGGAATTGTACCAGTGGGGACAGGAATGTATGAATATACAGATGTTCAATCAACACATTTAACTTTGCAACCTAATAATAATAGATGGAATTCAAAAACAGAATTGACATTAACTAAAATCACAATAAATTTATATTCATCTTTGGCAGAAATGTACAATAGTTTCAAAATGGGAAATATAGATGTTATTGATACACAAAACAGTAATTTACAAGAATATATTGGAAGCATAGGATATGCAAAAAAAGAAATGAAAGGAAGAGAGCATGACTTCTTAGCATTGAATACAAAAAATACAACACTTGCAAAAAAAGAAGTAAGAAAAGCAATATCATATGCTATTGATAAAACTAACATAGTTTCAAATATATTTAACAGTCAATACTATACTTCTAATTTTCCACTAGACTATGGAAATTGGTTATATCAAACAGAAGAAGCAAGTGCAGGATATAATCCAGATCAAGCAAAACAATTACTAAAATCACAAAAAATACAATTGAATCTTTCAGTAAAGGCAAGTGATAAAGCAAGAGTTTTAGTAGCACAAAACATACAAGCACAATTAAAAAATTTAGGAATTAATTTAAATATAGTAGAATTAACAGATGAACAATATTACAACAGTATAAACACGAAAAACTATGATATATTGTTATGCAGTATAAATTTATCATATAGCCCAAATTTAGAAACATTTTTAGGAAAAAACAATTTGGCAAATTATTCCAATGATGAAATAAATGGCATTTTAGAAGAAGTAAAAAATACAACAGATGAAAATGTATTAAAAGAGAGGTACAAAAGAATAGCAGAAATATATAAAGAAGAAGTACCATATATAAGTTTATATAATAATAAATTTACAGTTTGTTATCATTCAAACTTAAAAGGAGATACTACTCCCAATTGGTATAATGTATTTTATCATATTTCAGGATGGTATAAATAAAAAATTTTAAAAATCTATTGACAAAACAAAAATTTGGTATATAATAAAAATATCAAACAAAAATTTGGTAAAAATAAGGAGGAAAAATCATGAGTGAAAATACAGAAAAGAAAAAAGCATTAGAAGCAGCAATGAGCCAAATAGAGAAACAATATGGTAAAGGCTCAGTAATGAAATTAGGTGAATTCAAAGCAATGGAGGTAGAAGCAATTCCAACAGGAGCATTAAGTCTAGACATTGCATTAGGAATAGGAGGACTTCCAAGAGGAAGAATTATTGAAATTTTTGGGCCAGAATCTTCAGGTAAAACAACACTTGCATTACATGTTATAGCAGAAGCACAAAAACAAGGTGGAGAAGTTGCTTTTATTGATGCAGAACATGCATTAGATCCAGTATATTCAAAAAAACTAGGTGTAGATATAGATAATTTAATTGTAGCACAACCAGATACAGGTGAACAAGCTTTAGAAATAACAGAAAGCTTAGTTAGAAGTGGTGCGTTAGATGTTATTGTTGTGGATTCAGTTGCTGCATTAGTTCCAAAAGCAGAAATAGATGGCGATATGGGAGATTCACATATGGGACTTCAAGCAAGACTTATGTCACAAGCATTAAGAAAATTAGCAGGTGCAATAAATAAATCAAAAACAGTATTAATTTTTATAAACCAATTAAGAGAAAAAATAGGAGTTATGTTTGGAAATCCAGAAACAACCACAGGTGGAAGAGCATTAAAATTTTATGCTTCTGTTAGATTAGACATTAGAAAAATTGAAAATATAAAACAAGATGGAGAAATAAAAGGAAGTAGAACAAGAGTAAAAGTTGTAAAAAATAAAGTTGCACCACCATTTAGAGAAGCAGAATTTGATATTGTATATGGAGAAGGAATTTCAAAATCAGGAAATATTTTAGATATGGCTGTAAACCTAGATATCATCGAAAAAAGTGGATCTTGGTTTAGCTATAAAGGAGAAAGAATAGGACAAGGAAGAGAAAATGTAAAGAAATATCTAAAAGATAATCCAGAAGTTTTATCAGAAGTAGAAGAAAAAGTAAGAGCAAATTTCGAAAAAGCTTTTGAACAAAGCCTTGGAGAAGAAATATCAGAAATTGATGATGACGATGAAGAAGATGATGAATAAAAGGTGAAAAATAATGTATTCAATAGAAGAATTTGATGAACAAAAAACAAAAATATTAAAATACATTTTATACAAAAAAAGAACTGAACAAGAAATTAGAACAAAATTTAAAGCTACTGTTCAAGAAGAT
This sequence comes from uncultured Clostridia bacterium, assembly GCA_947628925.1. Taxonomy (GTDB): domain Bacteria; phylum Bacillota; class Clostridia; order TANB77; family CAG-508; genus CAG-269. The sequence goes on from CANRBU010000009.1 coordinate 3,291, forward strand.
ATGTTAGAAGAGATTATACAATATCTAAAAGATGCAAAATATATTGATGATAAACAATATATTGAAAAAACAATAAATAATTTCAAGCTACTAAAAAATTTATCTATCAAAGAATTAAAATATAAACTATTAAGTAAAGGAATTTCAGCAGATGACATAGAAGATTACATTTATGAAAACAAAGAAGAACTTGAAGAATATGAAAAACAATCTATAAGAAATATTTTGTACAAAAAACAAACTTCTATGGAAGTAGAAGAAATCAAGCAATATCTTACAAAAAAAGGTTATCAACAAGAAAATATAAAAGAAATAATAGATGAAAGTTTATGAATTTAGAGAGGAACAAAGAAATGCCAAGTTTACTAACATTAGAAACAAAAAAATATGCAATAAAAATAGACAATTTTGAAGGTCCATTAGATTTATTGATTTATCTAATTGAAAAAAATAAAATGGATATTTATGATATTAACTTAACAGAAATTACAGAACAATATATTGAATATTTAAATGCAATGGAAGAATTAAACTTAGAAATAGCAAGTGAATTTCTTATAATGGCATCTTCTTTGTTATATCTAAAATCAAAAAAACTATTACCAAAACAAGAAAATGATGAAGAAGAACTAACAGAAGAAGAACTGATTGAAAGAATTATTGAATACAAAAAATATAAAGAAATTACCACAAAATTAAAAGAAAACTATATTTTATTTTCCAAAAGAATCACAAAACAACCAGAAGAAATTGTATTACCAAAAAGGAAACTAGAAAAAGAATATAATAATACAATTATTCCAACAACATATCAAAATATATTAGAAAGAACAAGTGAAAAGCTAAATCAAAATGCTAAAAATATAGAGAAAATAGCATTGGTAGACAATTATACAGTGGCAAGTAAAGTAAAAGAAATGGTAAGAGTGTTAGTAAAACAGAAAAAATTTGTATTTAATAAATTATTTTCAATAAAACAAAGAGATAAACAAGAAGTAGTAACAGCATTTAGTGGATTATTAGAATTATCTAGACGAAATAAAGTGTCTACAAACCAAGAAAAAGTTTTTGGAGATATTTTTGTAGAAAAAAAATAAAGGTTTAAAATACTAAAAATTGGAAAAAATATGTATAAAATAAAAAAGCTAGGAAGGTTGAAAGCTATGTTTTTATTTTATACATTTTTTTTGCTTTTATTAATCATATTACTTATATTATCTATGAAAATACAACTACAAATAAAAAACTTACAATATCATTCAGAAAAAAAACAAGAAGAATCACATTTAAATCCTAAATATAAAATTTCTTTTTGTATCTGTATATTAAATAAAATTCCAATATTAAAAATAACATTAACAAAAGCAAAACTAAAAAAAATAAATCAAAAAACACATATTAAAGAAAAAATAGAAAGAGAGTTTGATAAGCAAAATATTAAGCGTTTAACAAGAGAATATGATGTAAAAAAAGATATTGCAGAAATTTTAAAAAATATAAAATTAAAAATAGAGAAAATAAATTTAAAAATCGAATTAGGAACAGAAAATGTAATTCTTACATCATTTCTAGTTCCGGTAATTAGTGCAATATTAGCAATCTTAATACCAAGTATGAAATGCAAACCGCATAAACAAGAATTTAAAGTTATACCAGTTTATAATAGTAAAAATTTGGTTAATTTCCAGTTAGAAGGTATATTTGAAATAAAAATGATACATATTATAAACACAATATGTATATTAAAAAAGAAAAGGAGAGTTGAAGAATATGAGCGAACATCCAATAGAAGGTCTTATGACTACAGCTATGAATAGTATTCAAGATATGATTGATGTAAATACAATTATAGGAGAACCAATTGAAACATCTAATAACATTGTTATTATACCAATTTCAAAAGTATCTTTTGGTTTTGCAGCAGGAGGAAGTGAATTTCGAGGTGAAACAGTTGATGAATACAAAAAGGCAGATAAAGAAGAGGAAATTCAATACCGTTTGCCATTTGGAGGTGGTAGTGGAGCAGGAGTAAGTATTAACCCAGTTGCATTTTTAGTAATAACAACAGAAACTGTAAAACTAATTCCGGTCAACCATTCATCAAGTATAGACAAGTTATTAGATTACATTCCTGATTTAATAGAAAAAGTAAATAATACTATGAATCGCTGTATAGAAAACAAAAAAGAAGAAACAGAAAAAATTATTCGTAAAATGGGCAACAAAGCTAAAGAAGAAAAAGATCAAGAAGAAAATGTGGAAAAATCAACAAAAAAAGTAGAAGAGAAAAAAGAGAAAATTACACCAGAAATTACTTATGAATTTGAATATGATGAAACACATGATGATGACGAAATGTAGATAAAGTAAAAGAGTAAAGTTTATTGCAAGAAAATCTTTACTCTTTTTATAAAAACTTAAACGAAAATTTTGTCGAAAACTTCTTATAAAGTGACAAAACTTCTACTATTTTGCTATTGGAAAATACTGGAAAATAATATATAATATCAAACGAAAACAAACAGAAGATGTAGATCGAAAGGGAGTGTTAAAACTTATGGAATCAAAATTTTATGAAGAGGACAAGCTATTAGTTTTTAAAATAACAGAAGAGATTGATGACCATAGTGTTCAAAAAATAAGGAGGAGAGCAGATTATGAAATTGAAAGATTTATGCCTAAAAGAGTTGTATTTGATTTTGATAGTGTCACTTTCATGGATAGCGCCGGAATAGGACTATTAATAGGAAGATACAAATTCGCGAATTTGTTAGGTGCAAGATTAGAAATTGCAAACCTTACACAAAATGTTAGCAAAATTTTTGAAATGAGTGGCATTTTAAGATTAATACCAGTAACAAAACTTGAAGAAAATATTGCATAGAGAGGAGAAATAAAAATATGCAAGAACAATTCGAAAATGAAATGAATTTAGAATTTATTAGTAAATCTGCAAATGAAGCATTTGCAAGAATTACGGTGGCAGCTTTTGCATCACAATTAGACCCTACTATAGAGGAATTAGCAGATATAAAAACAGCAGTATCAGAAGCAGTAACAAACTGTATTATCCATGCATATGAAAATAAAGTTGGGATTGTGAAAATACATGCAAAAATACATAAAAGTGAAATCATAATAGAAATAACTGACAATGGAAAAGGAATAGAAAACATAGAAATGGCAAAAGAACCACTTTATACTACTAAACCTGATTTAGAAAGATCTGGAATGGGATTTACTATTATGGAAAGCTTTATGGATTCTGTTAAAATTGAATCTATTGTTGGAATAGGAACAAAAGTTACCATGTTAAAGAAAATAAAAGAACAGGAGATAAACCAGCAAGAATTTAAGCAAATGACAAGTATGCCTTAGGAAGGAAAGAAAAAAATATGTTTGAAAATGATAAAGAATCTATTCAAAAAGCGCAACAAGGTGATAAAACAGTATTAGAAAAACTTGTAAAAGAAAATAGTGGATTGATTTGGAGTATAGTAAAAAGATTTAATGGAAGAGGTTTTGAATTAGAGGATTTATATCAAATAGGTTGTCTTGGTTTTATTAAATCAATAAAGAGATTTGATACCACATTTGATGTAAAACTTTCAACATATACAGTACCATACATATTAGGAGAAATAAAAAGATATATAAGAGATGATGGAGCAATAAAGGTAAGTAGAAGCATAAAAGAATTACAAGCGAAAATAAGGCAAATTCAGGTAGAGTTTAGAAATGCAAATAAAGAAGAAATTTCAGTAGAAGAAATCGCAAAAAAATTAAAAATATCAAAAGAAGATGTTGCAGTTGCACTAGAAGCAACAAAACCTGTTGAATCAATTGATGGAATATATCAATCAACAAAAGGTGAAAATGGAATTAGTCTAATTGAAAGAATTTCCACAGGACAAAATGAAGAAGAAATGATAACAACAAAAATAGCTTTAAAAGAAGCTATTAACGGCTTATCTGCAAAAGATAAACAAATTATCTTACTACGTTTTTATAAAGAAAAAACACAAACTGAAGTAGCAAAAATATTGGGGGTTAGTCAGGTACAAGTTTCAAGAACAGAAAGAAAAATACTAGATAAAATGAGAATATTATTATCAGACGTAAGCTAAAATTTAATTCTTTTCCAACCGGATTTGTGCCTTAGGAGGGAATGGAACTAAAATGAAAAAAATATTTATGTATATATTATGCCTAATTACAGTATGTTTTATTTTACCTGCAATTTTTACAAACGCAAGTAAGCAAACAGCAGCCATACAAAAAGAAGAAACAAACAATAATGCTACATCAGAAAATATAGTAGAAACATCAGAAGAAAAAACAGAAGATATAAAAATCAAATTATTACATACAAATACAGGTGAAGTAGAGGAAATAAATTTAGAAACATATTTATATAATGTAGTATCTGCTGAAATGCCAGCAACCTTTGAAAAAGAAGCACTAAAAGCACAAGCTATGGTAGCTAGAACATATACAATGTATAAGGTAAATCATAAAAAACATGACAATAGTGATATATGTGATAGTAGTAGCTGTTGTCAAGCATGGATATCAAAAGAAGATAGATTAGCTAGATGGGAAGAAGGAAAAAGAGAGGAAAATTGGAATAAAATTGTTCAAGCGGTTGATGAAACAAGAGGAAAAATAATTACTTATGATAATCAGCCAATAAATGCTTTTTTTCATTCCAATAGTGGAGGAAAAACAGAAGTACCAATAAATGTATGGGGAGGTAGTGGATATCCATATTTACAAATTGTAGAAACTTCAGGAGAAGAAGCATATACACAATATGCTTCTGAAATGACATTTACACATGATGAATTAATTAATAAAATAAAAACAAAATATCAAGATATTCAAATAGATTTTTCAAATGATGAACAAATAAAAATTTTAGAATATACAGAAAGCGGAAGAGTAAAAACAGTTAAATTGGGAAATCACAATTTATCAGGAGTAGAAACAAGAACACTGTTAGGGCTAAAATCAGCCAATTTTGAAATAAGTAAACAAGAAGATAAAATTACTTTTTACGTAAAAGGATATGGACATGGAGTTGGCATGAGTCAAACAGGAGCAGATAGTTTGGCAAAGCAAGGAAAAAAGGCAGAAGAAATAATAAATCATTTTTATGCAAATGTTGAAATTCAAGATATACATGCATGATAAATTTTCTTTTTATGTATAATTTTCCTAAAAAGAGGAAATAATTCTAATAACATAAATTTGGAGGAGGATATATATGAGAAGAAAAGTGAGAAATACTCAAAATGATGATATGGGAAATAAAATTATTAAATATGCAACAATTGGTGTTGTTATATTAACAATAATTGTTATTGGATTATTAGTATATAGTCAAAATTTAACAAATGAAGTTAAAGAAGGAGCACTAAGTAAAGAAAACATTGCAAACTTAGTAAATAGAGCAAATGAAAATTCTACAGCAAAGGAAGGAACAGAAGAAGCAAGTACAAAAATAGGAAAAAGTGTAGAAGAAGTGCAAAATGAAACTAAAAATCAAATAGAAACAAATATTAGTAGTCAAAATAATGCAACTACTACAAACACAAACAATACAACTAATACAAGTAATGTAACAAATACAAGTAAATCAACTAATAGTACAAGTTCAAACAAAATTTTAACAACTTCAGTAGAGCAACCTCAAAAAACAGAAACTACGGAAGAACCAAAATCTCAAGAGTTAAGCTTTATTAAACCAGTAGAAGGAGAAATTATCAAAGGATATGCAAAAGAAAATTTAGTATTTTCTAATACTTTGCAAGAATGGACTGTTCATACTGGAATAGATATAAAAGCAGAAAAAACAACAGTAGTAAAAGCTGCTGAAGAAGGAACAGTAAAAAGTATAAAAAATGACCCTAGATATGGTTTAACTGTAGTTGTAGAGCATAATAATGGATTTCAAACAGTATATGCAAATTTATTAACATCAGAATTTGTAGTTGAAGGTGAAAAAATAAAGAAAGAACAAAGCATAGGAACAGTAGGTAATACTTCTGCTTTTGAAAGTAGTGATGAGGTACATCTACATTTTGAAATATTAAAGGATAATCTTCAAGTAGATCCAAGTATATATTTAAAATAGGGGAATCCCCTGCCAAAACTTCTGGCAGGGGATTGTTTACGCAAAGATCATAGTATTACATGCTGCATTTGCTGTCAAATCATAGAGTATAGGCAGCTTTTTCCTTGCATCAGCTAAACTATAATTAAAGTTTAACAGACGAGGAATTTGATTGTACAGTCCGAAATCTAACCAAAAATACATAGGAAGTTCGAACTGTGAAAACAGGTTGATGAGATTTGCTACTTCCTCCGCAGTAAGAGTGGTTTTGTCAATTATGACTGCGCGCACTCTCTGCGGAAAAGTCTTCAAACGCTCAACAGATAGGTCAGTATCCCGCAAAGGCACTAACCTAAAGGCTGCCCGAGTTTCTAACAGATTATGATATGCAAGGAGATCGGTTTCGCTGTTACCATAATACCAAATCTTATACTGCATAATATCCCTCCTCTTGTAATATAGATAGCTAAGCTATCGTTTTTTAGTTACGTATATATTATACCATAATTATGTTAAATTGGCAAGCCTCACAAAAATTGGCATTGACTTATTTTCTAAAATACGATAAAATATATGTGTTACACAAAGGAGGAAATTTTTTATAATGAAAAAAGTAATATGTAATAATAAAGAATATATAATAGAAAATCCAATTACAGTTCAAGAACTGTTAAAAGATGAAATAAAAGCAAGTAAATATGCAGTTATTGGATGTATTTTTAATAATGAATATCAAAATTTATCTTATGAAATTCAAACAAGTGGAACATTAAAACTAATAGATATATCTTGTAAAACAGGTATGAAGATATATGCTAGAACACTTATATATATATTAGGAAAAGCATTTGAAAAAATATATCCACATGAAAAAATGACAGTAGAATATAGGCTAGGAAATTCAATGTTTTGCACATGTGATAACATAAAAATTACACCAGAATTTGTTGAAAAGATTACAAATGAAATACAAAAAATTGTAGACAAAAATTTGCCAATAAAAGAAGTAATAATGACAAGAAAAGAAGCAGAAAAATTTTATGATGAAACAGACACATCAAAAGGTAGATTACAATTTGATTTAAAAAGCAATAAAGAGATACATATGTATTATTGCGAAAATTATTATAATTATTGCTATGGAACTTTAGCACATACAACTGGAATAACACAAAAATTTGAAATTATACCATATAGTGATGGATTTTTAATACATTACCCAAGATCAAAAGCTCCAAATAAACTACAAAAATTTAAAATAACTAAAAAATTATCTTGGGCATTAGAAGAATACGAAAAAATTCATAAAATACTAAATATGAATACATTATATAAATTAAATACAGCAATAGAAGAAAAAAGAATGAAAGAAGTTATAATGCTAGCAGAAGCTTTGCATGAAAAGAAAATTGCAAATATAGCAGATGATATTGCAAAACACAAAAATGTAAAAATGGTGTTAATTGCAGGACCATCATCATCAGGGAAAACAACTTTTGCACAACGCCTAGGAATACAATTACGCCTAAATGGTTTGAATCCAGTTACTATATCTGTTGATAATTATTTTGTAGAAAGGCAAGACAATCCAAGAGATGAAAATGGAGATTATGATTTTGAGTGCATAGAAGCAATAGATTTAAAATTATTAAATGAACATCTAGTAAAATTATTAAATGGGGAAGAAATAGAAGAGCCAAGTTTTGATTTTCATGTTGGCACAAAACGCTATAAAGGACAAAAATTAAAACTAAATAAAAATGATATCTTAATTATAGAAGGCATACACTGTTTAAATGATAAATTGACAAGCCAAATTTCAAAAAAGGAAAAATATAAAGTATATATAAGTGCACTAACAGTTTTAAATTTAGATAGATATAATCCTATTTCTACAACAGATACAAGGCTTATTCGTAGGATTGTAAGAGATTATCAATTTAGAGGATATTCAGCAAAACACACAATAAACACATGGCATAAAGTTACAGAAGGTGAAGAAAAAAATATATTCCCATATCAAGAAGATGCGGATTCAATTTTTAATACATCACTTATATATGAAATAAATGCCTTAAAAGATGTAGCAAAACCGTTATTAAAAGAAATAACACCAGAAGAAGAAGAATATGCAGAAGCTAAGAGATTACTAGACATGCTACAATATTTTGATGCAATTCCGAAAGATCAAATACCAAACAATTCTCTAATAAAAGAATTTTTAGGTGGAGGAGATTTCAAATATTGATTGACTTTTTCTAAAAAGCGCAGTATAATAGATATGTAGTAGAAAGGAAGGAGATAATTATGCTTGCAAAGTATTGGAAAAAAATAGGATTAGTAATTTTAATTATAGCATGTATATTTAATATTATGAGTAAACTTGTACACAAATTATCTCTAAACAAAGAGATGATTGCATCTGCAATTTATACTATGCAAAATCAGGAAGAAAAAAAGAGTGAAAATAATTAAGTTTTAATGCTGGAAAGATAAAAAAATATTCCAAAACACTTGAAAAATATTCAAAAATATGTTATTATAAAAAACAGTCAAGTTAAAAAAGCAAAAAAGAGGTGAAAATAATGAAAGAAGGAATTCATCCAAGTTATAATCAAACAACAATCACATGTGCATGTGGTAATGTATTAGAAGTTGGATCAACAAAAAAAGATATAAAAGTAGATATATGCTCAAAATGTCATCCATTTTGGACAGGAAATCTAAGACAAGAAACAGCAGGTGGTAGAGCAGATAAATTCAAGAAAAAATACGGACTTGCATAAACCAAAGGGCAAAGCACAAAGGCTTTGCCCTTTAAAAATATTATTTTTTTCTTGCAAAATGTCAAAAAATATAATAAAATACCCTTAATAAAGTGATATTTATATCTTAGAAAGGAATTGCAAAAATGGATACAAAACAAGAAATAGAATTACAAAAAGAATATATAGAAAAGATAAAAAAAATAAACCTAGATAACCAAAAATATGCAATTTTTACAATGGGTTGCCAATTAAATGAAAATGATTCTGAAAAAATATGTGGTATGTTAGAGGAAATGGGATATACATTAACAGAAAATTTTAAGGAAGCAAATTTAGTAATATTTAATACTTGTTGTGTTAGAGAAAATGCAGAAGATAAGTTGTTTGGAAAACTAGGAGAATTAAAAAAGATAAAAGAAGAAAATGGAACAATTATTGCAATAGGTGGATGTATGATGCAAGAAAAACATATCACTGAAAAAATAAAAGAAAGTTATCCATTTGTTGACCTTTTATTTGGAACACATACATTGCATAAACTTCCACAAGACTTATATCTAGTAATTAATCGCAAACAAAAAGAAGAAGATATCATAAATATAGAAGGAAAAATTTATGAGGGGTTACCAATAAAAAGAACAAGCAATTTACAAGCTTCTGTTACAATAATGAATGGTTGCAACAATTTTTGTAGTTATTGTATTGTGCCATATGTAAGAGGAAGAGAAAGAAGTAGACAACCAAAAGAAATCATAAAAGAAGTACAAGAATTAGCAAAAGCAGGTTATAAAGAAATTACATTATTAGGTCAAAATGTAAATTCATATTTAAGAGTTGAAAAAGAAAAAAAGATTCCATTTGAAGAATATCAAGGGATAAATTCATTTGCAACATTATTAAAAGCAATTAATGAAATTGAAGGAATTGAAAGAATTCGTTTTATATCACCACATCCAAAAGATTTTACAGATGATGTAATAGAGGCAATTACAAAATGTGACAAAGTATGTAAATTAGTACATTTACCTTTACAAGCGGGAAGTACAAAAGTCTTGAAGGATATGAACAGAAAATATACAAAAGAGCAATATCTAGAATTAGTGGAAAAAATGAGAAAAAATATACCAAACCTTACTTTATCAACAGATATAATTGTAGGATTTCCTGGTGAGACTGAAGAAGATTTTGAAGACACACTAGATGTTGTGCAAAAAGTAGGATATGAGCAAGTATATATGTTTATATATTCTAGAAGAATAGGAACACCTGGGGATAAAATGCAAAATCAAATTCCAGAAGAGATAAAACATACTAGATTTGATAGATTAAAAGAAATAGTAGAAAGTAAAATTGCTGAAAACAATGAAAAGTATATAGGAACAACTCAAAAAATTCTAGTTGAAGGAAAAAGCAAAAATAACGAAAATACCTTAACAGGAAGAACAGATAGTAATAAAGTTGTTATATTTGAAGGGGAAAATGACTTAATTGGAAAAATGTTAAATATCAAAATTGTAGAAGAACATATGTGGTATTTAAAAGGGGAAGTTGTAAAATAGAAAGGAATGGAATAAAAATATGGCAGAATATTCACCAATGATGCAAAGATATCTTGAAACAAAAGAGCAATATAAAGACTGCATTTTATTTTATAGATTAGGTGACTTTTATGAAGTATTTTTTGATGATGCAATTACATGTGCAAGAGAATTAGAAATTACTTTAACAGGAAAGGATTGTGGACAAGAAGAACGTGCACCAATGGCAGGTGTACCATACCATGCTGCAGAAATGTATATATCAAGATTAATTTCTAAAGGATTCAAAGTAGCAATTTGTGAACAACTAGAAGATCCTAAAACAGCCAAAGGAATTGTAAAAAGAGGTGTTATAAAAGTAGTAACACCTGGAACTGTAATAGACTCAAACATGCTAGAAGAACGCAAAAATAATTATATTATGTCAATATATAAAACAGGTATATATTATGGAATTAGTGTTTGTGATATTTCAACAGGAGAAATGTATTCAGCAGAAATCAAAGATAATCAAAATTTTCCATTACTATTAGATGAACTTGCAAGATATAATCCATCAGAAATTGTTGTTAATAGTATGATGATAGAATGTCAAGAAGAAATGTCAAAAATTAAAGAACGTTTTGAAACATATGTCACACGCTTTCAAGATAAATTTTTTGATAAAAAAACAGATAAAATATTAGAACGTTTTAATATTGTGGATTCTAGCCAAAAGAAAATTGAAAATTTAGAAGAATGTGAACTAGCAGTTTGCAGTATAAATGCACTTTTAGAATATATTGAACAAACACAAATGACCAATTTAGAGCATTTAAATAAAATTACCATGTATCAAATTTCAAAATACATGTCATTAGATATTAATGCAAGGCGAAATCTAGAAATAACAGAAAAAATGCGTGATAAATCTAAAAAAGGAACACTACTTTGGGTATTAGACAAAACTTCAACTTCTATGGGAGGGCGACTTTTAAGAAGATGGCTAAATGACCCATTAATAGATACACTAGAAATAAATAGAAGATTAGATAGTGTAAAAACATTAAAAGATGATATTTTTCTAAGAGGAGATATTATAGAAAATTTAAAGAAAGTATATGATATTGAACGTTTGGCAGGAAAAATGGCATATGGAAATGCAAATGCTCGTGATATGATAACATTAAAACATTCTTTACAAAAAATACCAGAATTAAAGAAATCATTAGAAAATGTAAATACACCTCTTTTAAAAGAATTATATGACAACATAGATGAATTAACAGATATATCTGATATTATTGAAAAAGCGATTGTAGAAGACCCGCCTATGACAGTAAAAGATGGTGGAATTATTAAACTTGGATATGATGAAGAAATAGACAAATTAAAAACAGCAACAACACAGGGCAAAAATTGGATTATTAATTTAGAGGCAGATGAAAAAGAAAAAACAGGAATTAAAAACTTGAAAGTAGGCTTTAATAAAGTATTTGGATATTTTATTGAAGTTACAAAATCAAATTTAAAATTAGTACCAGAAAGGTATATTCGTAAACAAACACTTACAAATGCAGAAAGATATATAACAGAAGAACTAAAAAATCTAGAAAATCAAATTTTAGGTTCAGAAGAAAGAGTTATAAACTTAGAATATGATGCATTTGTTAAAATAAGAGAAAAAATTGCAGAAAATATAAAAAGATTGCAACAAACAGCTATAAGTGTAGCAACTTTAGATGTATTAAGTTCATTTGCACAAGTAGCTGAAGATTTAAATTATTGCATGCCACAAGTTGATAAATCAGGCATCATTGATATCAAAGGAGGAAGACATCCAGTAATTGAAAAGATATTAGGACCAGGTGCTTTTGTTGAAAATGATACATATCTTGATAAAGATGAAAATAGGTTATCTATAATAACAGGACCTAATATGGCAGGAAAATCAACTTATATGAGGCAAGTAGCTTTAATTACTCTAATGGCACAAGTAGGTAGTTTTGTACCAGCATCAGAAGCACGAATTGGAGTAGTAGATAAAATCTTTACAAGAGTTGGAGCATCTGATGACTTAAGTATGGGGCAAAGTACTTTTATGGTAGAAATGATGGAAGTAGCAACTATTCTAAAAGAAGCAACATCAAACAGTTTAGTTATTTTAGATGAGATAGGTAGAGGAACTTCAACATATGATGGTTTATCTATCGCATGGGCTGTCGCAGAATATATTGCTGATAAAGAAAAGTGTGGAGCAAAAACATTATTTGCTACACATTACCATGAACTAACAGATTTGGAAAATCAATTAGAAGGTATAAAAAATTATTCTATAGCAGTTAAAGAAAAAGGAGAAGACATAATATTCTTGCGTAAAATAGTAAGAGGCGGAACAGACGAAAGTTATGGAATTCATGTAGCGCGTTTAGCAGGAGTGCCTAAAATTGTTACAGGAAAAGCAAATGAAATATTAAAATCTCTAGAAAGAAAAAATATTTTAAATAATAAAAAAGACGAAAAAAAGGACAAAAAGCAGGTTGAAGGTCAATTTGATATGTATAATTATAAATTAGCAGAAATTGCTCATGAAGTTGATAAAATTAATTTGAATGAATTGACACCAATAGATGCTTTAAACACTTTGGTTCGCATTAAAGAAAAAATGAAATAAGAAGGCAGTAATATGCTTTCTTTTTCTGATTTGTGTAACAATTGTTATTATATAATTGTATAAAAAATAGGAGTTTGAAAAATAACACCAAAATTTTATGAAAGGAAGGGAAAAATTTTGGAACAAAAAACGGACAAACAGTTATATAAAGAATTTTTAGAAGGAAGTAACACAAGTTTTGAAGAACTTGTTATTCGCCATAAAAATAAGCTTATTTATTTTATCACAACATATGTAAAAAATGTTGATATAGCAGAAGATATTGCGCAAGATGTGTTTGTATATGTATTAATACACAAAAAGAATTATGATTTTCAATATTCTCTAAAAACATATTTATATATGATTGCAAAATCTAAAGCATTGAATTTTATAAAACGCGAAAAGAAAATTACATATACAGATGACATGCAAAATCTAGATAACATGCATTTTTACAAAGACCAAATAAATACATTAGAAGATATGATTTTTAAAAAGGAGCAAGCCCAAAAATTACATCAAACAATTAACAAATTAAAAGATGATTACAGGCAAGCAATTTATTTAGCAGATATTGAGGAAATGAAGTATTCGGAAATTCGGAAAAGTAATGAAAAAATCTATGGCAAGTACAAAAGTTCTAATACATAGAGCGCGAAAATCACTAGAAAAAATATTAAGAGAGGAGAGTGAAAAATATGAAGGATAACAAAGAATTTATAAATGGTATATATGAAAAATATGATGAATATCAAAAACAAAAGCAATTAAAAAGAACACAAAAACTAAAATATATACCAATAGCAACATTTGCAAGTATTATTATTGTAAGTGTACTAACTACTGCAATATATCAAAAAAATAAAATAAATCAACCAAAGATAAATTCAGAACAAATAGTTCAAACAAGTTTGGCAAAAGTAGAAAATTTCCAAAATTTTTATAATCTTCTAAAAAATCAAAGTGATGAAATTGCAGAACAGAGTAAATATACGAATACATTAGAAAGCGAAGCAAATAGTACTATTCAAGATGTAAGTATTGCGCAAGAAGAATATAGTCAAACAAATACTCAAACAGAGGGAGTAGATGAAGCTGATATTATAAAAACAGATGGAAAATATATTTATTATATAGTGAACCAAAAAGTAGTAATTATAGACATTCAAAATTCATCAAACAGCAAAAAAATTTCCGAAATACCTTTTGAAACAAAAGATACAAGTTTAAGAGAATTATATTTAAATGAAGACAAATTAGTTGTAATTGCATCACAAAACGAATTGAAAACAGAAACAAGAAGCATTTATGAAACAACAGATGTAGCATATGTTGATGGTATTAAAATTAAAACAGTTGCAATTATATATAATATACAAAATAGAGAAAAACCAGAAGAAGAAAGACGTATAGAAATAGAAGGAAATTATATATCTTCACGAATGATAGATGATAAACTGTATTTTGCAACAACTAAATATATAAGTCAAGCAATTAATATGGTAAAAAAATATCAAATTGAAGATTTAAATGAAGATGACTATAAACCAACATATGTTGATACTGCAATAAGTGAAGAAGCTAGGTACATTCCATTTAATAAAATACAATATTTTGACGAAGCGGAAATAAGTAATTATCTAATTATAGCAGGAGTTAATATAAATACTCAAAAAGAAACTAATATCCAAACATTTCTAGGAGCAGGTGACACAATATATTCATCAACTAAAAATATGTATATAGCTAAAACTATTACCACATATGATATAAATACATATACACTTTTAGGTTATAAAACCAAAATTATAAAATTCAAATTACAAGATGGAGATATTATTTATAAAAAAGATACAACAATTGATGGAAAAATTTTAAATCAATTTTCTATGGATGAAGATGTAAACGAAAACTTTAGAATAGCAACCACACAAGAGATACAAAGAAATATTACAAATAGTTTATATGTTTTAAATAGTGAATTAGAAGAAACAGGCAAAGTGTTAGATTTAGCAAATGATGAGAGAATTAAATCTGTTAGATACATTGGAAACAAAGGATATATTGTTACATTTAAAGATGTAGATCCATTGTTTGTAATAGATTTATCAGACCCAGCAAATCCACAAAAGTTAGGAGAATTAAAAATTCCGGGTTATAGCACATATTTACATCCTTATGATGAAACACATATTATAGGTTTGGGTTATGACACAAAAACAAATGGAAACAATGTTCAAAATTCAGGACTAAAATTATCAATGTTTGATGTATCAGACATAAATAATCCAAAAGAGCTATTTACACAAAAAATAGGAAATGCATATACTAATTCAGAAGCAATATATAACCACAAGGTAATTTTGTATCTAAAACAGAAAAATATTATAGCTTTTCCAATACAAAATTATCAATATAATGAAAATAGTACAAATGCTTTAATATATAAAATTGATATTAATCAAGGTTTTATCTTACAAAAACAATATACACAAGACATAACTAAAGATTATCAAAAACGTTTTGAAAGAATAATATTTGCAAATGGCATATATTATTTAGCATCCCAAAAAGGAATTATAGCTATTAATGAAAACACTTGGCAAGAAGTAGAAAAAATAGAAATCTAAAAATTCTCAAAAATACTGGACTTTTTCGACAAAATTATGTATAATAGGAAAAAACAACTAATTCTTTTTTTACTTTTTAAGCTCAGAAAGGGATGTGATTTAAAATGTATGAGAGAAGCGCGATAGTTCTAGAAAGATACTTGAGCAAAATATTTGGACAAGATGATGTTACTGGAATAAAAGCTGATTACCAGTTATTTACAAGTATCCTAGAAGAAATGGAAAAATATCAAGCAGTTACAGAAGAAGAGGAAAAAGTTATAGAAGAATTTGATGCAATAGCACAAAAAATGCAGACAATTCAGAAAAAGCAAGAAGTATTATGCTCAGATAGTGTCGAACAAGAAGAGGAAAGAAACAAATTATTTAATGATTTTGACCAAGATCCAAGTATTATAGAAAAGAAATTGTTAAAAATAGAAAAATTATTAGAAGAAAATAGTGAAGAACAAAAACGCTTAAGAGAAGAGTATATGGGGCTTCTAAATGAATTTATGGAAAAACAAAAAATGAGAAATAGATGTAGCAAAATTCGAAGAACAGCTGAAACAAACCATATGAAAGTATTAAATGAAACTGTAGAGAAAATAGAATTAGTAGACCCAGCAATACTTGGAAAAGTAAAGCAATTCTCAGCATTAGAAAATGAAGAAATCTGCCAAAAATTAAATAAAATAATGTTGGAAAACGGAAAAAATGAAAAAATAAAATTTGATGAAGAAGTTATCAAAAAAGCAGTAGCAACAAGAATTGAGATTGCAAAAAAAGAAGCGGAATGTTATCTTAGTAGTTTTGATAAACTAAAGAAAATAATGACAGAAATAGAAGGAGACACAATCAGATTAGCAAAATATCAAAAGAATCATAGAGATATAAGAATAAAATTACAATTCTTAGAATTAGAAAAAGAATATGTTGTAAGCTTTTTAGACAATGAAAGAATGACAGCTGTGAGTGGAGAAAAAATGCATTATCAAATGATGAGAGATGCTTGTGAAAAATATGATGTAGATATAAGACAAATAAACAACTTATATGAATTGATATTAAGAGAAATGTCAGGAAAAGCTACTAAAAAATCATATAACGAATTATATAATAGTACATATTTAGCTAATATTGAAGAAACAGAAAAGAACTTCAATCAAGAAGTAAATAATATAAAAGCTAGTATTGGAACAATCATCAATACAAATTATTGGAGAATAGAAAGTATAAAAAATATCTATGAACTTTTCAATGAGTTGGTTCAAGAAAATTTTGAGCGTGATTTAACTGAATTTATGCCAGTAGAAGAAGCTAAAGAGCTAAAAAAACCAATAAATAAAAATGAAAATAAAGAAGATGAAGAAGATGATGACGAATGGTTTATTAGTAATGATGAGATTGACGATAATGATGAAGATAGCGAAGAAGTAGTAGAAGAAGATTCTGATGATGACTGGTTTGAAGATGATGATGAAGAGGAAGAAGAACAAGAAGAAAATAATGAAGATGATGATACTGAAACAGAAGATGAATTTTATTTTGATGAAGAAGATGAAGATTCAGATGATTATGATAAAAATGAAGATGACTTTGAATTAGAAAATAGTGAAGAAGATGAAGATGATTTTGAGTTTGGAAATATTGAAAATGACAATAATGAAGAAGAAATAACTCCAGAAACAGTAACGACTAGAAGAGATAGCAATGAATTTGAAGCCAAACTAAGAGAAAAACTAGCAAAACAAAATCAAAAGCAAAAAAAGAAAACAAAAAAATATGAAGAGCTAGCATGGATTGATGAAGATGATGAAACAGAAGAAACGCGAAGAACAAGAAAATCAAGAAAACCACAAAGACTTAAAGAAGATGATGAGAAAGGAATTTTTAATAAAATTTTTAAAAAATAAGAATTAACCATTGAGGTGAAAATAAAATGAACACATTTCAAAAAGCTTTTAAACATTTTTGCTTGATAACTAAACATAAATGGGTTGTTTTTAAGTTATGTGTAAGAGTAGGAGAACCGATAAGAGGTTTATTACATGATTTATCAAAATATTCATATACTGAATTTTCAGAAGGTGTAAAATATTTCAATGGAAAATACTCTCCAAATGCAGCATGCAAAAAAGAAAATGGATATTCAAAGGCATGGCTACATCACAAGGGAAGGAATAAACATCATACAGAATATTGGGTTGACTTAGATGCACGTGAGAGAACTCCAATTATGCCATATAAGTATGTTGCAGAAATGTTATGTGATAAAATGGCAGCAGGCATTGTATATAAAGGTAAAGAATGGACAAAAGAATATGAGTTACAATATTGGATGAACGAACAAGAAAAGGTATTAGTAAATCCAAAAATAAAAGAACTTATAACAGATTGTTTAACACAAGTAAGTGAAAAAGGAATTAAACCAGTATATACAAAACAAAATTTTAAAAAATTATATAAAAAATATTGTGCTTAAACATTGACAAAATGTAAAAATACTAGTATAATTTTATAGTGTATTTAAAAAAGAAAACAAAACAGATATATAAATATATCTTATTAAGGAGGGATATACTATGGCACAACCAAAAAGAAGATGGTCAAAAGCGAGAACACATTCAAAAAGATCAACTTGGAAAAAAGAAGAACCAAATTTTTCAACATGTCCACATTGTCATGAACCAATTTTACCACATACGGTTTGCAAAAATTGTGGATATTACAATGGAAAACAAATAGTTGTAAAAAAAGAAGCAGAAAATGCATAAATAGAAACGGAAGATTTATTTCCGTTTTTTATTTTGACATTTTTTTTAATTTTTTTACAAAAAAACTATACAAAAAAAAAAATATATGATAAAATAAAACAAAAAATACAAAAGAAAGAGAGGAAATAAACATGTTCGAAAAATTCTTAAAAAGGTCAAGTTGGACAGACATCATGATTGCTTTCGTTTTTATACTTTTAGGAGCATTATTAATGTTAAAACCAGAAGAAATGATGGGGGTACTTTCAATTTTATTAGGAGCAGTATTTATCATTGTAGGTTTTTTAAAGTTAGTAGACTATTTTGTTTCTAAAGATAAAGAAGATTATTTATTAACAATGGCAGTTATCTTTGTTATTATTGGAGCAATTATGATATTATCTCCAAACATCATTTCAAACTTATTCAGCATTGCTCTAGGTATATGGATTATTGCAGCAGGGTTACGAAATTTCCAAACGACTTTAATTTGGAAAGAGGTTAAATCAGGTTACTGGACAGTTGCTTTAGTATTTTCTATGTTAATGATGATTGCAGGAATTGCTATTTTATCAAGTTCTCAAATAGCAGTGCAAGTAATAGGTATTATAATTACAATTTATGCACTATTAGATATAATGACAAAAATGATTTTTATGAAAAAAATAAAAGATTACTTTCAAGGTTAGAAAATGTAATGTCTTAAGGTAAAATAACCTTAAG
>CANRBU010000010.1 GCA_947628925.1 uncultured Clostridia bacterium
TCTACAATATTTATTTTTATATCTTTATACATAACAGATGTATTTTTAGAAAGAATTGTAATTCCTCTTTCTTTTTCTAAGTCATTTGAATCCATTACTCTTTCTTGTACTTGTTCATTATCTCTAAATACATGGCTTTGTTTTAACATTGCATCAACTAATGTAGTTTTACCATGATCAACGTGTGCTATAATTGCAATATTCCTAATTTTTTCGTTGTTCATTTTTTTGTTTCATTCCTTTCTAAAGTGCAAACCTAGTCAATTTTTTAACTATTTTTAGCAATTTCTTATGTTTTTTTAATTTATTTCAACCTTAGTATTATACTACTTTTTATTGTATTTGTCAAAATTTGATAGAGATTTAATAATTCCCATCATTTCTTGAGTTACTTTTTCTAATACTTCTTTTTCAGGATTTCTAGATTGATATTGTGAATAATCTAAAACTTTTCCATATCTTATAATTATTTTAGGGAATGGTCTTGAAGTAACTTCAACACCTGCAGGTACAATTACAGTGCCTGTTCGTAAAGCCATAAATGCTGCACCTGTTTTTACTTTTACGCCTTTTTCTAACCCTCTAGTTGTACCTTCAGGAAATAGTCCTAGTCCTTCTTTTTTTGATAATACCTTTAAAGATTTTTTCATTGCATCAACATCTTGTTTTCCTCTTTTTACTGGAATTACATCAAATTTTTCTCCTAAGTTTCGTAAAAATGGATTTTTAAAAAGTTCTATTTTTGCTATAAAATTAACTTTTCTAGGACAATACACTACAACAGCTGGTACTTTAATATAATCAACATGGTTACCACAAAGTATAAAAGCTCCTTCTTCTGGGATATTTTCTACTCCTTCTACTTTAACACGATATACTACTTTATATAAAAATTTTAGTGCACCCCATATTATTCTTCTTTGAAATTTTGTAAACCAGGTATCACCTGGCTTATCAAAGTTTTTTGAAGTATTTTTCATTTTTATTTCATTCCTTTCTTGTTCGGTTGGAAAAGATTTCTTTCTATATATTTTCTCCGTTTTGTGGTACATAAATATTTTTAACAACAATCTCTAAATCAACAATATTCATTGAAGTTAGATTTTCAATTTCCTTTGTTGCTTTTTCTTTGAATTCTTTTATTTCTGTTATTACATTAGTTCCATAAGTTACTGTTACTTCCATATACAAGCTTGCGCCTTCACCAAAGTTTGACACACGCACTTTTTGAATTTTATAGATTCCTTGTGTTTTACTAGCTAAATATTCTAATATTTGCCTAAAAACTGTGTCAGAAATTGTAAAATTCCCCATATAACTAAAAGTTGGTCTTATGATTGATTTTTCTGATATGTATGGTTTTTCCCCTCTTCCTTTACTTTTAAAAATTTGTAATGGGTCTAATAAATATCCTGAAAAATCTTTTTTTATCTCAAAAGTTGGAACAGGTATAACATGCTTTCCTTCTGTTACTCTTATCCTTCTTGCTGTTTCCATTTCTTGCTGTGTTGCTACTTGGTCAATATAGATAATTTCTTGAACTTCTGGCAATCCCAAGTTTGTAGCTATTTTTTTTACCATTCCATCAGATGTTCCTAATATTAGTATTTTTTCTGGTTTATACTGTCTTATTGCTTTAATTATTTCTTGTTTTTCTTCTTCTTTATAAAATAAAGCATGTTTTACTGTTTCTATTTTTGTTGATGCTTTTTTGGCTGATTCTCCAGCAATTACTTCATTACCTTTAATAAGTAAACCGTCATCTATTATATAATCTATATCTTTTTCACTAGCTACCATTTGTGCACGGTAACTTTTACCTGTTCCTGATGGTCCAACAAAGGCATATACTTCAATTTTGTGTCCGGCTAAACATTTCTTTTATTAAATCCATTTAAAATTCCCTTCTTTATTAATAACCATTAAAACTAATTGTTGGATACGTATAGTCTCGTCCTTCTTCTGTAAAACGTGTACTAGCATAATGGTCTTGTTCCATTTCTCTTCTACCTTTTAGAAAATATCTATACTTTGTTTCTGCTGTAATATATCCATTTCCTATAATAACAGGGTCATCCCAAGTTACATCCATCCCATACCATTTTTCATTAAGTTGTACATAATTCCATGCATGGTTTTCTGTATTTCCTTTAGAATTTATACCTGTTCCTATTACTAAAATACATGGAATATTCAATTCATCTAATAAATATTTAAAAGCTTCTGCATAACCTTCACACACACATTCATGGTTAATTAAAGCTCCATAAATATTATATATGTTATCTTTTGAAACCGTAGTATCATATTGAATACTATCTACTAGATAATCATGTATCATTTTAATATCATCATATGCATTTCCTGTTTTTTTAACTAATATTTGATTTTTTACATTTTCAACTTCTTGTATTGCTTGTTTTACTTGTTCTTCAGAAGTATATTCATCTGCAAAATAGTTTGGTTGTGCTCCACTATTAATAAATACCCTATAGCTCTTTTTTGCAAATGTAGTAGTTGTTTCTATGTTTAAATATAGTTTATTTGCTGTAATATAAAAAACTTCTGGGTTATCATATAAATAAGTTTCTACTGCTGATTGATAATACTCCCCCAGTCTTTCATCTCCACCTTCTGTTGATAACAACTCAGAAAAACTTGTACCTAAATCAATTTGTGCTGTTCCTGTTTTCATACGTTCCTTATTTTGCTCTAATGCTTGATAAATTATCTTTGCTTCATCTTCTAATTGTGAATAAAAATAATTCGCTTGTACAGTTGGTACATTTCCTAATTCTCCCGCTGTTGGAGTACTTGGTATTTGGTTTAAAATATCATCATTTGTTGATTCTATAATTTCTGGAGTTGTTTTCTTACTTGTATCTTCTACATCACTAAATAGACTTTCATATGTTGAAACTATATTTTCTACTTTTTCTATGGCATTTCCATTTGTAACTTCTTGATAAACTAATATTCCTAAAATAACCATAATTATTAGTAATAACATTGCAACAATAGTTATAATAAAATCTACAATAGCTTTAACAAATACATTTTTCATTGGCATCTTTCCTTTTTTTATTCATCATTTCTATTATATCATTTTTATCTTTTTTTGTCTATGAAAACTATAAAAAAGACGTCAATTTTAAAATGCATTTATATGCATTTTAAAATAACGCCTTAATTTTTTATATATTTATTATTGTTGTGATTGAATAGTAAAGTCATATGCGTTTGCAATATCTGATGTTGTTGCAGCATTTATTTCGTTTGTATCACCTGGTAATACAGATGGTAAGATTCCGTTTAATCTTGCATATTCTGAACCATCTTTGTTTGTAAATACTACTACTATTCCTTCGCCTTCAAAGTTTTGTGATGAATCATTTCTTACTGTTGCTGTTAATCTTGACATTCCACCTTCTGCAACTAATTTAATATCAGTAACTGTTAAACCTTTATAAGTTTTTGGTTCTAATAATTTTGAAGATGTGTTTTCTTTTGTTCCACCTTCAACTTTAGCGTTTTCTGTATTGTTCATATCAATTAAAGTATATTCTGGTAAAGGTGTTTCTTCTCCATTATCAGTTTCGTTAGTTTCGCTACTGCTTTTAGCAGAACCTGTTTCTCCTTTTTCATCTTTGCTTTGGGTATTTTTAACCACTAAACACACTGTGATTACAACTGCAATTAATAAAATAACAATATAAACAAATGGTGCCTTTGATAATTTCTTTTTATTATTGGTTTTCTTTGTTTTTGATTGCTGTGGCATAATAGTTTCCTCCTTTGTTTTTTATATATATAATTTATCATTTTTTTTTTATTTTGTAAAGAGTTTTTTTGTAGAATTTTATTTTTTTAATAAAAACTTATTTGTATAATTTTTCTAAACAAGGAAATACTAGTATTATCGGTTTTTATAGGAAAGGGGAATTTTATGGATGTAAAACAATTAATTACAAAATTATTTACTTATACTCCTCAAGAAGAATATAACTTTACACTTTTACAAGACTCAAAAGATGATGTAACAAATCAAAAATCTAGTTCAAATTCTAAGACCGAGCCTAAGGAATTATATCCTTCTTTAAAAGTTAATTTAGAATATGTAAAATCAAAATATAATTCTATGATAAACAGTGATATCGTTATTAGAGAATTTACTTTAATTGCTCGTGGCAAACAATATTCTGCTTTTTTACTTTATATTGATGGAATGATTAATACAGACATCATGAATAAATTTATTTTGGAACCTTTAATGCTTAGAAACAGAAGTAATTTATATGACAATGAACAAAATAGAGTTATTTCTGAAGCTGTTGCAAACAATATTACTGTTAGAAAAGTTAAAAAATTTAACCTTGCAGATTATATTATGAATTGCCTAATGCCACAAAATACAGTTAACCAATATTCAGATTTTAGTACAATTTTTAATGACATTAACTCAGGTAATTGTGCTTTATTTGTCGATACATTAAATATTGCTTTTGATATTGAAGTAAAAGGTTTTGAAAAACGAAGTATTGAAAAACCTGAAAATGAGATTGTTATAAAAGGTGCACATGAAGCCTTTGTTGAAAACATCCGTACAAATACTTCCTTAATAAGAAGAAGTGTTCACAACGAAAATTTAATTATTGAAAGCATACAAATTGGTGATATTACAAAAACCAGTTGTGCTTTATGCTATATAAAAACTCTTGCAAATTCAGATTTAGTTGCAGAAGTGCGTTATCGCTTAAATAATTTAGAAATTGATTCTATGTTATCAAGTGGTCAATTAGAGCAAATGATTGTTGATAGTAATTTAATTTCAGTTCCTCAGACAATCTCAACTGAAAGACCTGATAAAGCAACAAGTTATTTGTTAGATGGTCGTGTAGTTTTGTTAGTTAATGGTGCTCCTTATGCATTAGTTGTTCCAGCTGTTTTCACTGATTTTTTATCAACACCTGATGATAAAAATATGAAAACCAGTTTTTCTAATTTTATAAAATGGATTCGTATTTTAGCAACTTTTATAAGTTTATTATTACCTCGGACTTTATGTTGCAATTGCCAGTTTTCATCAAGAACTGTTACCAACTGATTTGCTGTATTCAATTCTAGCATCTCGTGAAACAGTTCCATTTCCTGTTATATTTGAAATTTTACTTTTAGAAATATCTTTTGAATTGATACGTGAAGCTGGTATTCGAGTTCCTTCACCTATTGGTCCAACTATTGGAATTGTTGGTGCACTTATTATTGGTCAATCTGCCGTATCTGCTGGAATTGTCAGTCCAATTTTAATTATTATTGTGGCCATGACTGGTATTGCCTCTTTTGCAGTTCCTGACTATTCTTTTAGTTTTCACCTAAGGATATATAGATTTGTTTTTATATTTTTAGGATATTGTTGTGGATTTTTAGGTATTGGTCTAGGCTTTTTAGTTTATATTGCTGTTCTTTGTGATACAAAATCCTTTGGAATACCTTTTACTTCTGGCATTTCGCCTTTGCAAAAAACAGTTGGACATTCATATTTTTTACAACCTATTTGGTTACGTGAATTTCGTGCTAGTTATTTAGATGCTAAAAAAGAAGAAAAACAAGAAAAAATATCTATGAGGTGGAAATATCCATCTTTGAAAAAGGAGGATTCACAATGACAGATACAAAAATAACTTCTAAAGAAGCAATCATGTTAATAGTAACAATATTTGTATCACATACAATTGTAACTTTACCGCAAAATTTACTAAGTAACACCAAGTCTGCTACTCTTATTAATTTAGTATATGTAGGAATTATTGCACTTTTACTTGCTTATGTGATTTACCGCTTATTAAAAAATTTTGCTTCTTTAGATATTATTGATATTTCTGAATATTTAGGTGGAAAAGCTTTAAAAAATATTATTGGTGGAATTTTTATAACATATTTTATTGTAACAAGTAGTAATTTATTGCGTGAATTTTGTGAAGGTTTGCGTGTTGCATTTTTCCCTATGACAAACATTTTGTATATTTTAATACCTTTTATTATTATGTTGTTTATTACAAATTATTTATCTTTTGGGAGTAATATAAAAGCAATTTCTTTAATATTTCCATTAGTTTTAGTTAGTATTGTATTTCTGTTTTTTGGAAATTTTGGAAATTTTAGTTTTGAAAGAATGTTTCCTGTTCTAGGAAAAGGTTTTACAGATACTTTTATTACTGGAATTGGCAATATTTTTGCTTTTAGTGGGATTTCTTGCCTTTATTTTATTCCTCCTTATTTGCAAGAACCTAATAAAATGAAACAAGTTTGTTTAAGTTCAGTAATTATTGGTCTTTTATACTTTCTTTTTTGCACTGCAACTATTTTACTTTTGTTTTCATTTTTTGTTGATGTAGATGAAGTATTACCACTTTTTTCTGCTGCTAGTTATATTGAATTTGGAGTATTTTTTCAAAGGTTAGAATCTTTTTTTATGCTGATTTGGATTTTAGAAATTGGTGCTTACTTAATCATTACAAACCGCTTTTCAATTAGTATTTTTCAAAAAATAACTAATTTGAAATCCCAAAAAGCTTTATCAATGATTTTTCCTTTATTACTTTTAGGAATTGCACTATTGCCTAAAAATTACTCTGTAATACGTTTTTTAGAAAGTAATATATATGCATATTTTATTATTGGAATTGTGTTTGTACTTGCAATTATTATTTTAATTTTAGCTAATTTAAAGAAACAGAAAGAGAGGAAAATTCAATGAAACATTTATTAAAAATATGTGCTTTTGTTATTATTTTTGTAATATTAACTGTTTCTTTTTCAAATTCATACACACGAGTAAATTTAGACAATATAGCTGTTGTTGTAGCAATGGGGATTGATAAAGATGAAAATAATAAAATAAAAGTATGTTTTCAATTTACAAACCCTTCTTCCATTTCTGAAAGTGGCTCATCTGAAACCGCTTCATCAGTTCTTAAATCTGTTGATGCTTCATCTATAAGTTCTGCTGTGAATTCTATGAATAGCTACTTGGGAAAGGAATTAACTCTTGCCCATTGTAAATTAATAGTATTTTCAGAAGAACTTGCAAAAGAAGGAATTGGAGATATAATATATACTTTGATGAATGATGCTCAAGTACGTCCTTCTTGCAATGTTGTAGTAAGCAAATGTTCTGCTGAATATTACATTAATAATTCCAAGCCAATTTTAGAACCTTTAATTTCAAAATATTATGAATTATTTATTAATTCTAATTTATTTACTGGATATACCTCAAATGCAACTTTAGGACGTTTTTTTGACAATATGATTTGTCAATCTTGTGATCCTTTTGCTATTTTAGGTGGAATAAATTTGCAATTAGAAAATAATTCTGAAATTGTTCCAAATAATGACGAAAGTTCTGATATTTCGAATTCAGCTAGTTTATCAGGTTCAACAGTTTCTGAAAATGTTGGTTTAGCTGTTTTTAAAGAAGGTATTCTTGTTGGAGAATTAAATGCAATAGAAACACTTGCTTTTATGAACATTGGTAATCAATTAAAAGGTTTTTTAATATCTGTACCAAGCCCTCATGTAGAAAATCAAAATATTGATATTTATTTAACACCTTCTAGAAATACAAAAATTGATGTGTCTATTGTAAATGGGTCACCATATATAAAAATAAATTGTAAATATGTTGGTCAAATTTACTCTATGACAAATGATTCAAATTATTTGGATACAGATGTATTAGAACGTATTTCACAAGCTTGTAATAGATATTTAGAATATGTATTTACAGAATATTTATATAAAACTTCAAAAGAATACAAAAGTGATATAAATGCTATAGGAAAAACTTCATTAAAACTATTTCCAACAATTGAACAATATGAAGAATATGGTTGGAGAGAACATTATCAAGATAGCTTTTTTGAGGTAACTGTTGATACAAATGTAAAATCTTCTTCTTTGTTAAGTGATTCATAAATTTTTTAGGAGGAGCAACTCAGATGTATTTATTATTTAATTTTTTCTTTTTAATTTTTAGTTTAATTTTAGGTGTAAGAAATGTTGCTTATGGACTTTATGAAATTAAGCAAAATAAAAATAAAGCTGGTGGTATCAGCTTTATTGTATTTTGTTTAATAACAATTATATTTTGTAACATAACTATTTGGCTTTAAAATATTACACTGCCATATATAAGATTGATAGTACAAGTGTTAATATTGCAAATAGGATAGCTAAAGCAATAGTCCATCTTTTTAGCTTTCCTTCTTTAGTTTTGCCTTTATTTTTTTCATAAAAATTATTTGTTGATGAACCTGTTATTGTTGCAGATGCTCCTCCATCATCTTTTGCCTGTATTAATGCTAATATAATAACTGCTAATGCTATTAAAAAATATACAACTGTTAAAATTATTCTTGCTATTTCCATTTTTATACCATTCCTTTCTAGGTCTCTTTATTTACTTGTGCTATTTTATCATATATTTTCAAAAAATGCAAATATTACCACTATTTTTATTAAAATTTCTTAATTTTAATACATTCCTTCCATTCCTGAAGCCATACCATGATTATCTCCACAATTACATTGTTTCTCTTCTGGTGCATCTGTTACAATACTTTCTGTTGTTAATACCATTGATGCAATTGATGTTGCATTTTGAAGTGCACTTCTTGTTACTTTTGTAGGATCTACTATTCCGACTTTTTTCATATCTACATATACTTCTTTACTAGCATCAAAACCTGTACCTATTGGTGATTGTTTGATTTTATCAACAATAACTGCTGGTTCTAGACCTGCATTTATTGCAATTTGTTTTGCTGGTTCTTCTAATGCTTTTAATATAATTTTAGCACCTAATTTTTCTCCACCTTCAAGTTTTTCTGTGCTCTTTTCTACTTTACTAATAACATTTATTAGTGCTGTTCCTCCTCCTGATACAATACCTTCTTCAACTGCTGCTTTTGTAGCTGATAAAGCATCTTCTATTCTTAATTTCTTTTCTTTCATTTCTACTTCTGTTGCAGCTCCTACTTCTATAACAGCTACACCACCTGCCATTTTGGCTAATCTTTCTTGTAAATTTTCTTTATCATAACTACTTGTTGTTTCTTCAATTTGTGCTTTTATTTGTTTGATTCTTGCTGATATTTGTTCTTTATCTCCAACACCATCTACAATAATTGTATTTTCTTTTTGAACTTTTACTTGTTTTGCTTTACCTAATTGTTCTATTGTTACATCTTTTAATTCTAAGCCTAAATCAGATGTAATAACTTCTCCACCTGTTAATATTGCAATATCTTCTAACATTGCTTTTCTCTTATCTCCAAAGCCAGGTGCTTTTACAGCAACAACATTTAAAACACCTCTTAATTTATTTAATACTAATGTTGATAGTGCTTCACCTTCAATATCATCACATATTATTACTAATTTTCCAGATTGTTGCATTAAAGCTTCTAATAGTGGTAAAATTTCTTGAATATTACTTATTTTTTTATCAGTTATTAATATGTATGGATTTTCAAATACTGCTTCCATTTTATCTGTGTCTGTTACCATATATGGTGATACATATCCTTTGTCAAATTGCATTCCTTCTACAACATTAAGTTCTGTATTTGATGTTTTTGATTCTTCAATTGTAATAACACCATCTTTTGATACTTTTTCCATTGCTTCTGCAATTAAATCCCCAATTTCTGTGCTGTTTGCTGATATGCTAGCAACTCTTGCAATATCTTCTTTTCCATTTACAGCTGAACTGATTTCTTTTAAGCCGTCAACTGCTACTTGTACAGCTTTGTCCATTCCTCTTTTCATTGCCATTGGGTCTGCACCTGCTGCAACATTTTTTACTCCTTCTTTAATCATACTTTGTGCTAAAACTGTAGCTGTAGTTGTACCATCACCTGCTACATCATTTGTTTTTTCTGATACTTCTTTAACTATTCTAGCTCCCATATTTTCATATTTGTCTTCTAATTCAATTTCTTTTGCTATTGTTACACCATCATTTGTAATTAATGGTGCTCCAAAACTTTTGTCTAATACTACATTCCTTCCTTTTGGTCCTAAAGTTACTTTTACGGTGTCTGCTAATTTATTTACACCTTCTAATAATGCTCTTCTAGCATCTTCTCCAAATTTAATTTGTTTTGCCATTTTATATCCTTCCTTTCACTTATAATCATTTTATTATTCTACAACTGCTAAAATATCTTCTTGTTTTATAATTATATACTCTTGACCTTCATATTTTACTTCTGTTCCGCCATATTTGCTAACTATTACATTATCACCTTTTTTTACATACATTTCTTCTACTTTTCCGTCTATTTTTTCACCTGGTCCTACTTCAATCACCTCTGCAACTTGTGGTTTTTCTTGTGCTGAGCTTGCTAAAATAATACCACTTTTTGTTGTTTCTTCACTTTCTTTCATTTTTACAAGTACTCTACTTCCTAATGGTTTAATCATTTTACCTCATTCCTTTCTTTTTGGTATATTATACCTTCCATTTTGTTTTTAGCACTCTATTTGTTTGACTGCTAATAATTTATACCCTATTTGGAAAATTGTCAATACTTTTTTTGCATTTTTCACATAAATTTCACAATTTCTTTCTATTATATGTGTATTAATAGATAAATATGCCTAATTAAAAAGCAAAAAGCCCGGAATTTTTATCCGAGCTTCTTGCGAGGGTTAGGCGAAAGTAGCTTTTGTGAGAACAACTAAGCCATCTCCTGCGCCAGTCATCTCCATAATTGCTTTCACTGTCAACATACATCTGTTGACTATGAATTCAAACTCTGGATTTTTATCATCCAGATATGTAACCAGATGCAACTGCTCTTTGTTGTTCAATGATGCCAATGCTCTCACCTTGCCGTCGTCAAGGAGTAGAAAATATTGAGTTTCAGATTGCTCCTCATCCAACAATTTTTTCATCTCCCTGCGATACCACTTTCTCTGTCTCACATTTTTGATGTCGCGCCGCACTTCTAGGGCTTTGTCTATATCCTCTTCTAGAAAGGACTTAAACTCAATCCCAGTTCTTGAATCTTCAAAATCTACATACCCATTGTCCTGAGAATCATTTACAGGATAGACATAAATTCCTTTCCGTGCGTATTCTCCTTGCTGTTTTTTCATTTTGTTACCCTCCTTGTGATATTTTATGTACACTTATATTATAACATAATATGACTATTTTTTCAAATTTTTAGCTGATTTAACTAGTCCCACAAACACTGGAGATGGTTTATTTGGCCTTGATTTTAATTCCGGATGGAATTGTCCAGCAATAAAATAAGGGTGAACTTTATTACTTAATTCTACAATTTCAACTAAATTTCCATCAGGTGAAGTTCCTGAACATATTAACCCTGCTTCTTCTAATTTTTGTTTATATGAATTGTTATATTCAAAACGATGTCTATGTCTTTCCTGAATTTCATCTTTTTCATATAATTCATGTGCTAAGCTATCTTGTTTTAAAACACATGGATAGCTTCCTAAACGCATAGTACCACCTTTTTTGCGTATTGCTTTTTGTTCTTCCATAATATGAATTACTGGATTTTTAGTTGTTTGACTAAATTCTGCTGAGTTAGCATCTTCTAGTCCTAGTACATGTCTTGCATATTCAACAACTGCCATTTGCATTCCTAAACAAATTCCTAAAAATGGTATTTTATTTTCTCTTGCATATTTAATGGTTTCTATCATACCTTCAATTCCTCTTTCTCCAAAGCCACCTGGTACAATAATTCCATCTAAGTTACTTAATTTTTGTTTTACAGTTTCTGGTGTAATAGTTTCTGAATCTATTAATTCAACTTTTGTTGTAACTCTATTTGCAAAACCTGCATGTCTAATGCTTTCTATTACTGAAATATATGAATCTTCTAGTTTTACATATTTACCAACAATTCCAATTGTTACTACATCATTTGCATCAATCTGACGAATTATATCTATCATTTCTTCCCATCTTTGATTATCTGGAACATAATTTTCTAGTTTTAAATGATTACATACTTCTCTAGCTAACCCTTCTTCTTCAAGCATTAAAGGTACTGCATATAGACAATCTGCTGTTTTATTTTGAATAACACTAGTTTTTCTAACATTGCAAAATAGAGAAAGTTTTTCCCTTATTGTATCTGGAATATCTTGTTCTGTTCTACATACTAATATATCTGGTTTTATTCCTAAACTTTGCAATTCTTTTACTGAGTGCTGTGTTGGTTTTGATTTTATTTCATTTGACCCAAATATGTATGGTAATAATGTAACATGGATATATATAACATCTTCAGGATTTTTTTCAAGCCCTACCTGTCTAATTGCTTCTATAATTGATAGTCCTTCAATATCTCCAACTGTTCCACCTATTTCTGTTATAACTATTTCTGTTTCTGTATTTTCAAAACCATATATTTTTTCTTTTATTTCATTTGTAATATGTGGAATTACTTGTACAGTTTTTCCTAAATAGTCTCCTCTTCTTTCTTTGTCTAAAACATTTGAATAGATTTGTCCCATTGTTACACTTGAATTTTTTGTTAGGTTTTCATTAACAAATCTTTCATAATGCCCTAAATCCAAGTCTGTTTCAGCACCATCATCAGTAACAAAAACTTCACCATGCTCATATGGGTTCATTGTTCCTGGATCTATATTTATATATGGATCAAATTTTTGTATTGTTACTTTATAACCTCTATTTTTTAATAATCTTCCTAAAGATGCTGCTGTAATTCCTTTTCCTAAACCTGATACAACTCCACCAGTAATAAAAATATACTTAGTATTCATATTCAATTTTTCATCCCCTTTATAATATTTTATTGAATTGAGCTAGCATAATTTTGATAATACCATGTCATCATATCAAATGGCTCTAATGTTTCTGGTAAACCATAATCTACTCCGTTTGTTTCTACTGATATTGATTTAATAACAGGTGGATTAACTGGTGTGCTTTGTTCTGAGCTACTTGATTCTTCACTATCATCTGCTGATTTTACTTCTACTTCTTCAATTTTATGTACAACATCTAAGCCTTCAATTACTTTTCCAAATGGTGTATAAAGTCCATCCAAACTAGAAGTTGCTTTTGTCATTATAAAAAATTGTGAACTTCCTGAATTGTAAGATTCATCTAATAATTCTGAAGAATATTGGCTGTAATCTGCTCTTGCTACACCTATTACTCCTTCTTCAAATTTGATATCATTTTCTACATCATTTGCAATAAATTCACCTTTAATTGTATATTCTTCATCTTCTCCGCCATCTTTTAAATCTGCAAGAGTTGCATTTGTTGTTCCTTCTCCGTCTTTACTTCCTGCTTGTATCATAAAATCTTTTATAATTCTATGAAATTTATTTCCATTATAATATCCTCTGTTAGCAAGTGCAATAAAGTTTGCAACAGATTCTGGTGCTTTATCTGGATATAATTCTATTTTGATTGTTCCAAAATTTTCAACTTCCATTGTAGCAATTGGATTTTTTACTTCCATTGTTGCCTTTTTATAATATCCAAATCCAACTACTCCTATTAGAGCAATTAAAGCTATACATGCTACTACCCAAATAACTATTTTTAATTTTTCATTTTTCATCTTTTTCACATTCCCTTCTAAATTTTTATATGTTATGCAATCATGTTATCAAACATAAACTGCTCTTGCATTCTTCTTAGTGATTGTTTTATTGTTCGTGCTCTTACTTCCCCAATTCCATCTACTTCATCTAAGCTCTCAATGTCTGCTGCTAGAATATGTTGAAATGATTTATAACATGTAATTAAATTGTCAACTATGTTGTTTGGCATTCTTGGAATCTTATTTAAAATTCGATAACCTCTTGTATAAACACCAAGTTCATCATAATTTTCAAAGTTTTCATATCCTAATATTTTAGCAATAGTTTCTTCTTTTGTCAATTCCTCATATGGTATTTCTGATATTTTCTCCATCAACATTTCTGGTGTTTTTTTCTTTTTACTACCTACCATATAATCTTTAATAATTAATAGTTCTTCTGTTTCTACACCACCTATTAATTCATCTAACTGCATTTGAACAAGTCTACCATCATTACCCAATTCGTAAATTTGATTTTGAATATCTTGTACTATTCTCATAACCATTTCCGCTCTTTGAATTGCTACTATTACATTTTCTAATGTAACTATATCATTGAACTCATATTCATTTAAAATGCTTAACTTGTTGTCAAATACTTTTTTGTATCTTTCCAATGTTTGAACACCTTGATTAGCTCTATTTAGTACAACATCTGTATCTTCTAGGACATAGCGTTCATTTCCTTTAAAAATTGTAATAATATTTCTTCTTTGTGATATACTAATAACCAATTCGCCTGTCTGCTTTGCAGTTCTTTCAGCTGTTCTGTGCCTTGTTCCTGTTTCTTTTGTTTCAATTAACCTTGATGGAATTAATTGTGCATTTGCTAATAAAATCTTTTTCATATCACCACTTAAAATAATTGCCCCATCCATTTTAGCTAACTCATACAGTTTTGAAGATGAATAGTCTTCATTTATAGCAAAGCCTCCATCAACTACTTCTTTTATAACATCACTTTGATTAGTAATTAGAAGTAATGCACCTGTTTTGGCTCTTAAAATATTTTCTAGACCTTCTCTAATTGGTGTGCCTGGTGCAATTAGCTTTAGAATTTCCGTGATTTCAGTTTCGTTGCTTTTTCTCAGAATAATTCCCCCCTTTTTAAATAATGCCTGCTTTTTTTATAGCTTCTTTAACATCTTTTACACCTATTATATCTAATTTAAATTTTTCTTTCAATAGTTTTTTATTACTTTCTGGAATAATTGCATGCTTAAATCCCAATTTTTCTGCTTCTTTTAGCCTTTTTTCAATCAAATTAATTCTTCTAACTTCCCCTGTTAGACCAACTTCTCCAATAATAACACAATCTTTTGGTATTGGTTTATTTTTAAAAATTGATGATACTACCATCACAATTCCCAAGTCGATAGATGGCTCATTTAGACGCAAGCCTCCTACTACATTTACATATACATCTTGGTTTGATAAAAACATACCTGTCTTTTTTTCAATAACTGCTATTAATATAGCTAATCTATTAAAATCAATGCCATTTGCAGTCCTCTTTGGATAATTGCTAACTGTCTGTGTAGTTAAAGCTTGTAATTCAACTAAAATCGGCCTAGTTCCTTCCATGCATGATACAACACATGAACCTGACGGATTGTCATCTCTTTCCGAAATGAGTACATCTGAAGGATTTTTTATTTCACACATTCCTTCTTCTTTCATTTCAAACATCCCTATTTCATTTGTAGAACCAAAACGATTTTTTACACCTCTTAAAATTCTATAAGAAAAATATCTTTCTCCTTCTAAATATAATACTGTGTCTACCATGTGTTCTAAAACTCTTGGTCCTGCGATATTTCCTTCTTTAGTAACATGTCCTATAATGATTGTTGTGATATTTTTTGATTTACAAATTCGCATAATTTGTGCTGTTATTTCTCTTACTTGACTTACACTACCAGCAACTGCTGATAATTCATCTGAATACATAGTTTGAATAGAATCAATAATTACAAGCTTTGGCTCTGTTTCGTTAATTGCTTGATCTACTAAATCGATATTTGTTTCTCCTAAAAATAATATATTTTCATTTTTGATACCAAGCCTGTCTGCTCTTAATTTTATTTGTTCTGCTGATTCTTCACCAGAAACATATAAAACTTTGCCTTCACCTTGAACTTTATCACATATCTGTAGAATAAGTGTTGATTTGCCAATGCCAGGCTCTCCTCCTAGCAAAACTAGAGAACCTTTTACTAGTCCTCCTCCTAGCACTCTATCTAATTCTTCAAAGCCTGTTGATGTACGCAAAGTTTCTTTAGCTTCATAAGAATCCAACTTTTGAGGTTTTACATACCCCTTATCATTTTTACTACTAGCTGTATTTTTAGAGTCAATGACTTTTTGCTCATAAAAACTGTTCCAGCTATTACATGCAGGGCACTTTCCTAGCCATTTTGCAGATTCGTATCCACATTCATTGCAAACAAAAACTGTTTTACTTTTCATACACTCCTCCTGTACCCAATTTATTACGAAAAAAGTATAGCATAATTTTAATAATTACGCTATACTTTTTTTAAAATTCACTAAAATTTCACAAATTAAGTTTGTGATTATAACATATTTTTAAATTCACACTAATTAGAACTTATTTTCCGAATTTAATTTCTTTAAATAAGAAGTCATGAATTTTTCCCCAAGTTATTTCTTGATGTAAGAATGAATTTATTTCATCTTCAACTTTTTGTTGTGCTGGTGTTAATACAACTTTGATTTCTCTATCCCATTCAATGTCTTGTAACCAGAAATTTTTAAATTTTTGCCAAAATCCATTTGTTACTGGCAAATTTTCATTTCTAATTGTTCCTACATTTTGTTCTATATTATTTTCTGGCACATTAACACCTCCTTCGTCAAAGTTGTCTAATTGTACTCCTCCAAAAACTCCTGTTACTTTGGTTTCTTCTCCGAATTCTGCCATTTATATTTTCCTCCTTCGTGTTTCTTTACTATTTACTTAGTTATACTATATTTATTAAAAATTATCAAGTCATTTTTGGTATTTTTTATATTAAGTTTATATTACGCAATTGTTACGTTTCTGTTACATCTTCTTTCTTGGTCTTTTCAGGCGTTTCCTGGCTTTGGGGATTATTTTATGATTCAATATAGTTTTTATTTGCTCCTTTTATTTTTACAATTTCCATAGTATTTTCTTTACTATTTTTTTCATCTACTTTTTGTTCTACTAAAACATAGTTTGAAGTATGTCCTTTACAAACGCCTTGCTTTTCTTCTTCCCACAACACTTCTACCTGTTTTCCAATATATTCACTATTATATTTAGCTTCATTTTCATCAGATAATTCAAGTAACATTTTGCTTCTTTTTTCTTTTATATTTGGCTGAACTTGGTTTGGCATATCTGCAGCTTTTGTACCTTTTCTTTGTGAATACTGGAATATATGCATTTTATAAAATTTAATTTCTTCTAAAAATTTATATGTTTTATTAAATTCTTCTTCTGTTTCACCTGGAAAGCCAACAATTATATCTGTTGTTAAATTTACATTAGGATATGTATTTCTTAATATTTCAACTATCTCTCTAAATTGGCTTGTTGTGTACCTTCTGTTCATTCTTTTTAAAGTTTCGTCATTTCCACTTTGTAAAGATAAATGAAAATGTTCACAAATTTTTTCTAGTTTTGATAACCTTTGTACAAATTCTTTTGTTATAAGAAGTGGCTCGATTGAACCTAAACGTATTCTTTTTATTCCTTCTATTTTATTTATATCTTCTAATAAATCAATCAATCTATATTCTTTTTCTTTAAAATCTTTTCCATATGATGCAACATGAATTCCTGTAATCACTACTTCTTTTATTCCATTTTTAGCTATTTTCTCTATTTCTGCTATGATATTTTCTGGTTTTCTGCTTCTAACTCTACCACGTGCATATGGAATGATGCAATATGAGCAAAAGCGATCACAACCATCTTGAACTTTAATGACAGCTCTTGTTTTTTCAGTGTATGTTATTTCCCCTAATTCTGCAAATTCTTTTATTTCAAAAATATCTTCTACTTTTTCTTTTTTATTTTCATTATTTTGTAAAATTTCATCACAGAATTTGACAATATCTTTTTTCTCTTCGTTTCCTAATATAACATCAATTTCTTCAATTTTTTCTAATTCTTTACTTGCTACTTGTGCATAACAACCGCACAGCAATAACTTTGCTGTTTGGGTTATTTTCTTTGGCTTTTCTTAGCATCTGCCTAGATTTTCTATCAGACATATTTGTTACTGTGCAAGTATTTATAATACATATATCTGCTTTTTGATTATATTCTACAATTTTATAACCTGCTTCAACTAATTTTTGTGCCATTGCATTTGTTTCATACTGATTAACTTTGCAACCTAGTGTGATAAAAGCTACTGTTTTCAATTTTTATTTTCCTCCATTAAATTATTTTAGTTCAGTAAAAAATGAACCCGCCTTATTAAATATTTTATCTAATAATTTGGGTTAACCTTATAATTATCTTTTTGTTTTTCCATCTAATGCATCCAAATTTTCTAGTGCCTTTCCTGTTCCTAAAGCTACGCAAGATACTGTGTCTTGTGCTATCATAACATTTATTCCTGTTTTTTCTTGCAATAATTTATCTAAACCATCAATTAAGCAGCCTCCACCTGTCATATATATGCCTTTATCACTAATGTCTGCAGCTAATTCTGGTGGTGTTTTTTCTAATACATTATGCACTGCATCAACAATCATCATTGCAGGTTCTATTAATGCCTCTAACATTTCACTTGAGTGAATTGTAAGAGTTTTTGGCAAACCTGTTGATAAATCTCTACCTCTAATATCCATTTCTGAATCTTGTATTTTTGGATATACACATCCTATATTTACCTTTAAATCTTCAGCTGTTCTTTCTCCTATTACAATATTGTGTTTTTTCTTTATATATTTTACAATTGCTTCATCAAACTTATCTCCTGCTACTTTTAAAGATGAGCTTACAACAGAACCTCCTAATGAAATTACAGCTATATCTGTTGTCCCTCCTCCAATGTCAACTACCATATTTCCACATGGTTTTGCAATATCAATACCAGCACCAATTGCAGCAGCTATTGGCTCTTCTATTAAATATACTTTTCTTGCTCCTGCTTGTGTTGCTGCATCAATTACAGCTTTTTTCTCTACTTCTGTTACTTGTGAAGGAATGCATATCATAATTCTAGGTGCAAAAATAAATTTTCCACAAACTTTTCCTATAAAATGTTTTAACATTTTTTCTGTTACAGTATAGTCAGAAATAACTCCTTCTCTTAATGGTCTTGTTGCAACAATATTTCCTGGTGTTCTTCCCAACATTCTTCTCGCTTCTCCGCCTACTGCCAAAACTTCACCTGTATTATTGTTTACTGCTACAACTGATGGCTCTCTTAAAACTATTCCTTTTCCTTTGACATATACAATAACAGTGGCTGTTCCTAAATCAATTCCTACATCTTGTCCAAATTTCAACATTTTCCCCTCCATCTGTATTTTTTCATTTTCGTTACAATTATATTGCAATTATATTACAAAAAATAAAATTTGGCAATAGTTTATATGAATTTTTAGATAAAGTTTTCATATATTTAAAAACTAATAAATTTTTCGCTTATTAAATTCAATATAAGGTCCTGTTGATTCGCAATAGAAAAAGCCTTAGCTTATTAAACTAAGACCTTTTCATATATGGTTCGTCTTCATAACAATAATAACTTTTTAATTAGAGTTTTATTCCCCTCTACCTTCTGGTAATGCAGGACAATCTAAAACAACTTTTATTTTTAACACATATCTAATTCCTCTAACCAACTTGCAATTTTTAATTCTTTGCCATAATGATGGTTTTGCTTCAAATGTAGTTTCTTCTACATATTGTTGTTGTTCTTGCTCTGCTGTATTTTGTTGTTCTTTGTTTTCAACTACTGCTGCTTGTTGTACTTTTTCTTCTTTTTCTACTTCTTGTGTAGGTAGTGCAACTGGTGTAGGAATTGATTTTAATGCATCTGCTACTTCTATTCCAATATAACTTAATGCTTTTGATCTGTCTTCTATTCTTTCCATATCAATTTCAATATGTAAGTTTGATTCCAAGTTGTTAATTCTTGCATTGATTAGTTTTAAAGCATCTTGGTAATTTTCTGATGTATCTGATTTTGATTTTCCAATAATATTTAATGTATCAATAATATCTTCAGAAAAGTTTTCTTCAGCTGCTTTTACTTGGTCTTTCCAATCTTTTTCTTTATTAGTTGTTACTTCAACTAAATCTTTTAATTGACCTGCTAAAGCAATATTCTCTTCTCTTTGGCGGATTAATTCTTCTATTTTTTTTGTATTTTCTTCGAATTGATTTGTTGCATATTCTACTAACTCATAAGCAGCATTATATACACTGCTTGGGAAATTTTTCTTTTTTGGATACTCATTTAAATATGTTTTTATAGATTCAACCATATCTTTAAAATATGTATCTTCCTCTAATTGTACAATTTGTTTTTTGCTGTTTGGATTTATTAATTTTTGAACTTTATCTATATTTGATAAGATTTTTTCTTCCGTGATTACCATTCTCACGTTTACTATGCCAGACTTAGACACTGTAAACTACCTCCTTTATCCTACGCTTAATTGCTTTTTATATTTCAATTTTTATTATACACGATTTTACAAAAAACTACAAGTACCTTTTTTATTTTTTTATTTTACATTTTTGTTACAAGAATATTACATTTTTGTAATCTTTTCGACAAAAGTCGGCAATTATGGTTATACCAAGGTTTTCATTTCTTCATGTCTTTTTATTTTTTGTGTAGTTGTTTTTATTAATTCTTGGTCTGTTACGCTTATTTCTCTTACATACTTATATGCTGGCATTGTTTTATTTATCTTTTTAATTTCTTGCCAAATTTTTTCTTTTATTTCATCTTCATTTTTTAATACATAAAGTTCTTCCATCAATTCTGTATTATAAACAACTTTTGCACATATTTTAAAATCGTTTCCATCTGGCTTTCCGTAAACGAAACTTTCTTTTACACCTTCTATTTTGTTGATTAGAATTTCTAATTCTTCAGGGTAAATATTTTTTCCATTTTGCAATACTATAACATATTTTTTTCTACCTGTAATAAAGATAAAACCATCTTTATCAATTTTTGCTAAGTCTCCTGTATGGAACCAGCCATCTTGTTCAAGTACTTCTTTTGTAGCTTCTTCATTGTCATAATATCCAAGCATAACTGTTGGTCCTTTAACCATTAGCTCTCCAATGCCTTCTTCATTTGGTTCAAGTATTTTTACATCAAGGCTTGGAAAAGCTTTACCGATTGAACCTAGTCTTGTGTATTTATCATCTTCTGCTGCTACAACTGGTGATGTTTCTGTTAGACCATAGCCTTGAAGTGTGCAGAATCCTAAATCTTTAAATCCTTTTTCTATCTCTGGATCAAAAGCTGCTCCACCTGCTACTAAAAGTCTTAAATGTCCACCTAAATTTTCATGAACTTCATGGAATAATTTTTTCCTTATATCAATTCCAAATTTAAGAAGGAATGAACTTATTTTTATACCTTTTTGAACTGTTTCCCATTTGCCTTTCTTCTGAATTCCTTTTTTAATCTGTTTGTATATTCCTTCAAAAAGTGCTGGCACAGAAATAACTGCTGTTATTTTATATTCTTTTACATTTTCTGCTATATGTCTTATACCTTCACAAAAAGCAATTGCAGACCCTTTTGAAATAGGATACAAAAATCCAACTGTTGATTCAAAAGTATGGTGTAATGGTAAAAATGATAGCATAATGTCATTTTCATCTAATTTTATTGTTGCTGCAATATCCATAATGTTTGATACAATGTTTTTGTGTGATAACATTACTGCTTTTGATATTGAAGTAGTTCCTGATGTAAATAACATTATTTGCATTTCTTCTGCATTAATTGTTGCATCTATGAAATCTCTATTTCCATTTTTTAAAAGTTCTTCTCCTTCTTGCATTAATTGATGCATTGAAAAAACTTCACCATCATTTTTTTCTAAATCCATTGAAATGAAATATTTTATTTTTGTATTATTTTTTTCTCTTAGTTTTTTCATGATTTCATCATATTTGCTAGAATAAAAAATAGCTTCTACTTCTGCACGTAAAATCAAACTCTCTATTTCATTTTCTGGTAGTGCTTTATCTAGTGGCACAACTGTCCCTGTTCCTGTAACTACAGATAAATAAGCTACTCCCCATTCATAGCGATTTTCCCCAATTACTGATATTCGTTTATCTTTTAAGCCCATTTCAATTAATTTTGTACCTAAATTATTGATTTGATCTCTAAATTCTTTATGTGTGACTTTTTTATATTCACCTGGATTTTCAGTTTTTAAAATATATGCTGTTTTATCTCCATATTTTTCTCCTGATTTTTTTAACATATCTTTTAAATCTGTATAAGTGTCAAATTGATGAATTGGTTTTCTCATTTTTTCACATTCCTTGTATAATATATTTAGGTTTTTAATAAAGGTTTTACCTATAAACCTATTGCCACCATTGTTATATTTTTATAT